>DMSR01000306.1 GCA_003457145.1 Bacillus sp. (in: firmicutes) | reverse complement strand
CCTGCTGAAATCGTCAATACCGGCCAACCCTTGCATTCCCAGCCAGCAAACGGTGTATTTTTTCCTTTTGATACAAATTCATCAGGATTTATATTTTTCTTTTCCTCAAGGTCTATCATTACAACGTCTGCCGGTGACCCAACCTTCAATTCCCCATAAGAAAGTCCGAAGGCAGCCGCAGGCCTAAGTGTCAAGAAGTCAATAAGCTGTTTTAACGTCATTTTCTCTGTCTCAACAAAGTGTGTATAAAGAAGCGGAAAGGCTGTTTCAAGTCCCACTATACCGAACGGGGCAAGCTCGAATCCTTCTGCTTTCTCTTCTTTTGTATGCGGCGCATGGTCAGTAGCAATAAAATCGATTGTGCCATCGAGCAAGCCCTCGATCAATGCCTCCTGATCTTCCCTGCTTCTTAACGGCGGATTCATTTTATAGTTAGCATCGTTCCCTTTTATGTTTTCCTCATTTAATAATAAGTGGTGCGGTGTCACCTCCGCAGTGACTTTAATACCGTATCTTTTCGCATCGCGGACCGCCCTTACAGACTCCTTCGTGCTGATATGGCAAACATGGTAATGGCATCCAGTCTGTTCTGCCAGCAGAATGTCCCTTGCTATATGTACAGATTCGCAAACGGATGGAATTCCGTTAATACCCAATTCCTCCGCCTTTTTCCCTTCATGAAGCGACCCTTTATTTATTAAAGTGTTATCTTCACAGTGTGCTACAATTGCCATATCAAGCTTTGCAGCCTTTTTCATCGCTTCTAGCATCATCCCAGCCGACTGGATACCAACACCGTCATCAGTTAACGCAAAAGCTCCCGCTTCCTTTAATGCTCCGAAATCAGTCAGTTCCTGGCCAAGCTCTCTTACAGTAATGGATGCATATGGCAATACCCTTACAGAAGCAGTTTCAGCGATTTTATCCTGAAGCCACTCAAGCTGGCTCATTGAATCGGGCACAGGCCTAGTATTCGGCATCGCGGCAACTGTTGTAAAACCGCCCCTTGCAGCAGCCAGTGTCCCAGTCGCGATGGTCTCTTTCTTCTCTCCTCCCGGCTCTCTCAAATGGACATGAAGATCAATGAATCCAGGGGTGATCAGCTTGCCATCTGCATCAATCGTTTCATCTGCAGCGGAATGAAGTTCACCACGCATTTCAGCAATCAAACCTTCTTTTATAAGTATATCTATTTTTTCAAAGCCGTTTTCAGTAAGCAGCTTGCCATTTTTTATTAACATCGACATGTTTGACTCCCCCATTCTTGTTTTCAATCGCTCTTTTTAAAACAGCCATCCTTATATAAACGCCATTTTCTATCTGCTTGAAGATTCTCGATCTGGAGCCTTCAACCAATTCATCAGCAATTTCAACGCCACGATTGACAGGCGCTGGATGAAGAATGATACTTCCCTGTTTCATTCTCCTTTCCCTCTCTAGCGTTAAACCATAACGCCTGTGGTACTCTCCTTTATCAAATAGAGCCTTGCCGTCATGTCGTTCGTGCTGTACCCGAAGCAGCATGACTGCGTCAGCCTCACGGATCGCCTTGTCCATATCCATATAATCACATTCGGACGGAAGTGGACCTGACCCCATCCATTCTTCTGGTCCCGAAAAAATCACCCTGGCCCCCAGCCGGATAAGAGCATCAGCATTCGACCTTGCGACGCGGCTATGCAGGATATCACCGATAATGGCAACTGTCAGTCCGGAAAATCCTCCAAACTCTTGCTGGATTGTCATTAGATCCAGTAAGGATTGCGTCGGATGATGCCCCATGCCATCCCCCGCATTTATTACCGGGATCGAGATGCCATTTTCAAGTTCTTTGAAGTAATTGTCGGCATTATGACGAATCACGACGGCACCAACTCCAATCGCTTCCAGCGTTTTTACAGTATCATACAAGGTTTCTCCCTTCATGACACTTGAAGTCTGGACCTCAAATGGAATCACCTCCATTCCAAGTTTTCGTTCTGCCACTTCAAAACTCGATTTTGTCCTAGTACTTGGCTCGAAAAACAAATTGCTGATGAAAATCTTCTGCGTTGGCAGCCATCTCTTCCCCTGCGAAAACTGATCGGCTGACATTAGAATGTCTTGGATATCTTCTATACTCAGCTGTGAGGTGGTAAGCAAATCCTTTTTCAATTTTAAAATTCCTCCTTTATCAGCTTTTTAATGTTCTTTATGTGTAAACCTTGTTGCTTTCATAATTTATAGGTAAAAATCTATTTTTACAGTTTTGTAAGCACTTGTTTAGGAACTTCTCAGAAATATCCCAGAATACAGGATTCAAGACAAAGAAATCAATGAGAAAACTGCCTTATAGAAAAAAGCACCCTGTGGCTTAGACAGGGTGCTTTACATGAACTTTGCCGGCATAAACCTGGATTGCTCCAGTTCTATGTGTATGTTGAATAAGCCGGGGTCGCTCATAACACCCTTTTAAGCCTCTCTGGACCTTTTTAAAAGGTGAAACTATGCTACGTCGATCTTTTTCTCAGTTTTTTTTTTCGTTTCAATTTCAAACATATCTTCTTCAATTTCAGGACGTCCTGGAAGGACCAGGTTAAGCAGGACACCGATAATCGCTGCCAAAGCCATTCCATGTATTTCGAAGTTTTCGTTTACCTTGATGAAAGCTCCGCCTATTCCTATAACAAGGATAACCGATGACACGACAAGGTTTCGTGTGTTGCCAAAGTCGATTTTGCTGTCAACTAGCATTCTCAAGCCAGATGAAGCGATGATCCCGAACAGCAGGATTGAGACGCCGCCCATGACCGGCGTTGGGATTGAGCTGATCAGCGCAGTGATTTTTCCGATGAATCCAAATACTGTTGCGATTATCGCTGCTCCTAGCAGCACATAAACACTGTAAACTCTAGTGATTGCCAGGACACCGATGTTTTCACCGTATGTTGTTTTTGGCGGTCCGCCAATCAACCCTGAAATCATTGTCGCCATTCCATCACCCATGATGGAGCGGTGCAGGCCTGGCTCTTTAATGTAGTCTCTGCCGACAACCTTGCTTAGTACGAGCTGATGGCCGATATGTTCTGATAGCGTCACGATTGCTACCGGTACCATCAGCACCACGATTTCCAAGCTGATACTGATATTATAATGCACAAAAGGTATGATGAAATCTGGCATTTCGAAGATTTTTGCTGCTTTTACACCACTTAAATCCACGATTCCGATTGCAAAGGAATACAAGTAACCTACAATGATCCCTGCAAGTATCGGAACCATGCTCATCATTCCTTTACCGTAAATCGAGAAGACGATTGTTGCTGCCAGAGTTACTAGGGCAGCGGAGAAATGAATCAGACTGTAATCACTTGTACCAGGGACGTTCATTGCCATATCTACTGCTACACCAGCAAGAGAGAGACCGATGACTATGATTACTGGACCAACAACAACTGGTGGCAGGAGGCGCATGATCCAACGGTAACCAGCCTTCTTGATTATCAGTGCGACGACTCCATACACAAGTCCGGCAAGGAAGGTTCCAATCATGGCTGCACCTGGTCCACCTCCGGCTTTAGCTGCGATAATCGGGGTGATGAATGCGAATGAAGAGCCAAGGTAGGCAGGAACCTGGAACTTAGTGATGATCAGGAACGCGATTGTGCCAAGTCCGCTAGAAATTAAGGCTATTGCCGGACTTAAACCGACAAGATAAGGTACTAGGATTGTGGCGCCAAACATGGCGAATAAGTGCTGAAGGCTCAGTGTGAACCATTGTACGGGTGATGGTATGTCGTTTATATCTAGAATTGGTTTGTTCATTGTTATTTCCCCTCTCTTTATTAAAGCTTTAAAATAAAAAACCCTCTCCGCAGAAAGTGTGCAAAGAGGGTTTGGTTTTATAACCAGCACAAAACAAACAATTCGCCTTGTGCTCCCCCTTTTCAGCCTCTCTGGACTGTATTAAAAGGGCCTTATTCACTTTTCAAAAATGCTTACACGTTCTTCCTCATCCACTTCCTGCAGTTCGACGACGATTTTTTCAGAGCTTGATGTCGGTATGTTTTTGCCCACAAAGTCCGCCCTGATCGGCAGTTCCCGGTGCCCTCTATCAACTAGCACCGCAAGTTGTATTGTCGCAGGTCGCCCGATGTCAATCAAGGCATCCATCGCTGCTCGAACTGTCCTGCCAGTATAAAGGACATCATCGACAAGAATGACCTTCTTGCTGCCTATTTCCACTGGAATGTCAGAGCCTCTTACTTCTGGTTCCTGGTCATTCGTTTTTTTCGTCAAGTCATCCCGATAAAGAGTGATATCAAGCTCTCCTACCGGCATTTCTGCTCCCTCAATCTCGCGAATTCTTTCGGCGAGCCTTTGGGCTATATAAATCCCTCTGGTACGGATTCCTATAAGCACACAATCTTCAATGCCTTTATTTCTCTCAATAATTTCATGTGCAATCCTTGTCAGTGCCCTGCGTATTCCTTGCTGGTCAAGCACGACCGCTTTTTCAGTCAATGTTTTCACTCCTTCTCTCTCTATTGTAGAAAACGGAAGTCAAAAAACCCTCTTGCCTGTGCAGCAAGAGGGTAAACGTCTTTGGTAAGTATGCAGCTAAGCATGTACACATGCCTGCCCGCAAATCCGTTTCCTTCTCAGCCTCACGGGACTGTATTTAAAGGACTTATTAAACTAAAGTAATCTTAAGTTAATTGTAGAAGTTTGTCAATGATTTTCTCTTAAATCATTAAGCAGTTCTTCAAAGTAAGCAGGCAACGGAGCCTCGAATTCAATATATTCCTCTGTTCTCGGATGATTGAAGCCCAAAACTCCTGCATGGAGAGCCTGTCCACCGATATCAAGCGTCTTCTTTGGACCATACTTCGGATCTCCAGCAAGCGGATAGCCGATATACTTCATGTGAACACGAATCTGGTGGGTTCGGCCTGTCTCAAGCTGACATTCCACGAAAGTAAAATCCTTCAGCCTCTCAATTACATTGAAATGAGTCACAGCATGCTTTCCGTTATCAACTACCGTCATGCTCTGCCGGTCTCTTGTATCGCGGCCCAGCGGTGCATCAATCGTTCCAAAATCATGAGGAATCGCACCATGGACAATTGCCTTATATTTTCTGGTCACCGTCTTGGCAACAAGCTGGTTCACAAGGCTTTCATGGGCAAAATCATTTTTCGCTACCATAAGAAGACCTGAAGTATCCTTGTCAATCCTATGGACAATTCCTGGCCGCAGCACACCATTGATTCCAGATAGATCCTTGCAGTGAGCCATCAGCCCGTTTACCAGTGTGCCAGTAGCATGACCTGGGGCAGGATGGACAACCATGCCTTTTGGTTTGTTTACGACAAGCACATCCTTATCCTCGTAGAAAATCTCCAGGTCCATTTCTTCAGGAATCACATCCAGGTCCTCAGGATCGGGAACGATGATTTCCAATGTATCATTCAAACTGCATTTATAATTCGTCTTCACTTTTTCGCCGTTAACAAGGACATGGCCGTCTTTTATCCATTGCTGTACCTGGCTTCTTGACCATTCCGGGTCAAGGGTTGATATAACCTTGTCTATTCTATCTCCAGCATGCGTTTCACTGATGGTGTGTTCCATTTTCTCCATAAGCTTTTCTTTTCGCCTCTCTCTCTTCCCTGATCATGTCAATCATCATCAGTCCTACACCAATGACAAGTGCAGAATCAGCAATATTGAAAATAGGGAAATCGTACCCAAAAATGTATGTGTTGATAAAATCAACAACTTCTTTCCTGAACAGCCTGTCTATAAAGTTGCCAATCGCTCCCCCGAGCATTAACCCTAGAGAAACACCCAGCAGCATCTTACCCTTCGCTGCTTTCTGGATATATATGACAAGGCCGACTATTACAATGACTGTAATGATATAAAAAAACCACATTTGCCCCTGTAAAATTCCCCAGGCTGCCCCACGGTTACGGTGAGAAGTGATGTACAAAAAATCCTCAAATACCCGAATGCTCTCACCAAGCTCCAGGTTTTTAACGATCATCCATTTTGTAAGTTGATCAAGCAAAATAACCAAAAGTCCTATTATGTAATAAAACACAAAGGTAACCTCCACATTCACAGCAATTCATTACCTTAGCATTTTAGCACATATAAGTTAAAAACTACAGACATTATAAGGTAGTACTTGTGAATAACATTTTTTTATTGCTAGAACACTGAAAAGGAATCAGGAATAAAGCGGCTTCCGACAATATTTTTCCAGTTCGGCCATTTCATATGCTGACTTTGCCGTGGGAATGTTCTGTAAAATCTCTACCGGCAAATACTCCCCGGAAACTTCACACCTTCCATACTCTCCCGTTTCAATTTTCATTAATGCCGAATCAATATCTGTCAATTCATCCTTTATATATTGCAATATCCTTTCATTGGAATGTTCAGTATTCAGGTACGCTAACAATTCTGTTTTCGTTTCACGGAGTTCATTGTAAATGTAATCTAGATTACCTTCCATATATCTGCCCCCGTTTCCTGTTTAAAGCTATTATTTCCCCCTTGGCTTCGCTGACTCAGGAAAACATTTAACATGTACTGCAGGAATTGCCGGAGGAGGAAGATATTTGTTAACAAAGATCAGCTCTATCGTAAACTTTATGGTTATCCAGCAAAGGGCTGACGAAGAAATCGCTGCTTTTTCGCTAGAGGTGAAAATTCATCACTGAGCTCAGCGTTTCATAAAAAGGAAAAAAAACGCAAAGAAAAAGGCTCCAGGAGCCTGGAGCCTTTTTCAATATTAATAATTTTCTTTTACTACAGCTGCACATCTCGGGCATAGAGTTGGATGCTCTTCTACCTTGCCGACTTCAGGTGTGACAATCCAGCATCTTTCACATGTTTCACCTTCGGCTTTTGTTACCAAGATAGCCGCATTCTCAAGCTTAATCGCACTGTCAGGAGCTTGATCATAGCTTCCTGCCACTTCAAATCCTGAAACGATGAACAACTGGCTTAAGTTTTCAGAGACTGATTGCAAAGGTATCTTTATACGTTAANNCTGGAGTGCAGTGGTGCAATCCTAACTCACTGCAGCCTGGAACTCCTGGGCATTCTTGATCTCCTGATGTTCAGGCATGTCAGTAAGCTGTACACTATCTGCGTTTTCAGACGGAATGAATGACCAAACCTCATCTGCAGTATGAGAAAGGATTGGTGCTGTCAGCTTCACCAATGCAAGCAAACTTTCGTGCAGTACGGTCTGGATGGCGCGGCGTTCAGTGTTATCCGAAGCTTCAATATAGAGAACGTCCTTGGCAAAATCCAGATAAAATGCGCTTAAATCAAGTGTGCAGAAGTTATTGACTGCATGGTAAACCCCTGCGAACTCATAGTTATCGTAGGCATTACGTACATATTTGATTAATTTATTCAGCTTTACGAGCATAAATTGGTCGACTTCACGAAGCTGATCGAAAGGAACAGCATCCGTTTCCGGATTGAAGTCTGAAAGATTTCCCAGAAGGAATCTGAATGTGTTGCGGATCTTACGGTACACTTCTGCAACTTGTTTAAGAATTGGATCAGATACTCTTACATCCGATTGATAATCAACAGATGCTACCCATAGACGCAGAATATCGGCTCCAAGCTGATTCATTACCTTTGCAGGCACCACGACATTCCCGATAGATTTACTCATTTTCCGGCCTTCTCCATCAAGAGCGAAACCGTGGCTCAGGACACCCTTATAAGGAGCCTTGCCTGTAACGGCAACTGCTGTTGACAAGGAAGAGTTGAACCAGCCGCGATACTGGTCTGAACCCTCCAGATAGAGGTCTGCTGGTCGCTGGAGGTCATCACGTTCGACAAGCACTGCCTGATGGGATGAACCGGAATCGAACCAGACATCCATAATATCCGTTTCTTTTGTGAATTCACCGTTCGGGCTGCCAGGATGGCTGAAGCCTTCAGGCAATAGCTCCTTAGCTTCTTTTTCAAACCAAATGTTTGATCCATACTCACGGAAAAGGCTTGATACATGATCGATTGTCTCATCTGTGATGATTTCCTCACCATTTTCTGCATAGAATACCGGAATCGGCACGCCCCAGGCACGCTGCCTGGAAATACACCAGTCTCCACGATCACGAACCATATTGAATAATCTCGTTTCTCCCCATGCAGGAACCCACTTTGTTTCTTCAACAGCCTGTAATAATTCATTACGGAAATCCTTGATTGATGCGAACCATTGTGCTGTAGCCCTAAAAATAACAGGTTTTTTCGTTCTCCAGTCATGCGGATAAGAGTGCTTGATGAAAGACAGCTTTAGCAACGCACCAGATTCTTCCAATTTTTGCGTGATCGGCTTGTTCGCTTCATCATAAAACATTCCTTCAAAGCCTTCTGCTTCAGATGTCATGTAACCTTTGTCATCAACTGGGCAAAGTACATCAAGACCATACTTTTGGCCGACATGGAAGTCATCTTCACCGTGACCAGGAGCTGTGTGTACACAGCCAGTTCCAGCATCTGTCGTGACATGCTCACCTAGCATGACAAGTGAATCGCGTCCATATAATGGATGACTTGCAAGAATGCCTTCAAGCTCTTTACCGGAAACCTTTTTAACGGTAACAGTATTTTCCCAGCCAATTTCATTTGAAACAGATTCAAGAAGGTCTTCAGCAACAAGATATTTCTTGCTGTTAGCTTCAACTACTACGTAGGAAAGATCAGGATGGACAGAAATCCCCAGGTTTGCTGGAATCGTCCAAGGAGTTGTTGTCCAGATGACAATTTCTACGTCCTGTTCAAGTACGCCTTTACCGTCTTTAACAGGAAAGCCAACATAGATCGAAGCGGATCGCTTATCCTGGTATTCGATTTCTGCTTCCGCCAATGCAGATTCACTTGAAGGGGACCAGTAAACAGGCTTTTTCCCTTTATAGATATAACCTTTCTTAGCCATATCACCAAAAACCTTGATCTGCTGTGCCTCATATTCAGGCTTCAATGTGATATACGGGTTTTCCCAGTCGCCCCTTACTCCCAGGCGTTTGAACTGTTCACGCTGGTTATTAATCTGTTGGTATGCGTACTCCTCACACAGCTTGCGGAATTCAGCGACAGTCATTTCTTTCCGTTTAACACCTTTATTTGTAAGTGCCTGTTCAATTGGCAAACCGTGAGTGTCCCAGCCTGGTACATACGGTGCACTAAAACCACTCATTGATTTATAGCGGACGATAAAATCTTTTAGGATTTTATTCAGGGCATGACCCATATGGATGTCTCCGTTTGCGTATGGAGGTCCATCATGAAGGATGAACAGCGGGCGTCCTTCCGTGTGTTTTTGAACTTTTTCATAGATATTCATTTCTTCCCATTTTGCCTGGACCTCCGGTTCTCTGTTCGGAAGGTTTCCGCGCATCGGAAACTCGGTTTTGGGCATGAGTAAAGTGTCTTTGTACTCCATTGAATTTTTCCTCCTATTTTTACCGTTGCAGCCATAATAGATAACGATTCTGGAAATAAAAAAAACCCCTCATCCCAGAAAGGGACGAGAAGGCTTATTCCCGCGGTACCACCCTAAATAAACAAAAATGACAACAATCATTTTGGTCCTCTTAGCATCCTTAACGCGAATGTCACGCCTGCCCTTACTTATTCTGATCGAATGTTCAGTTCGGAACTAAAGGGTGATTTTCCGGCTATCTGCTTGCAATGGGCTTCCACCTTCCCCATCTCGCTAATTGGCAAGCACTTGAATAGCCATACTGTCCCTCTCACCGTTTCTATCATGTAATGCACTTTGTTATGAAATTATATGCGAATTAATATGTCTGCGTCAAGCCAGTGAATCTTCTTCTTCCCTTGCGGCAGTCTTTAATTCAGTGGAATCTAATTCGTATTCAAGCAAATGATCCCAGTCATCTGTGTTAAGCATATCCAGCTGCGCTTCGATCAGCATCCTGAACCTTGTCCTGAATACTTTTGACTGCTTCTTCAATTCCTCGATTTCCAGAGCAATTTTGCGTGCTTTGGACAATGACTCATTGATGATTCTGTCTGCGTTCTTTTCGGCTTCCTTTACAATCAGCTTCGCCTCTTTTTGTGCATTGCGGCGAACTTCTTCCCCAGCTTCCTGAGCAATCACGATTGATTTATTTAAGGTTTCTTCTATATTTGTAAAATGGCCAAGCCTGGAATTCATTTCATTAAGTTTTTCTTCCATATCCTTTTTTTCACGGATAATTAGCTCATAGTCCTTGATCACCTGATCAAGAAACTCATTTACTTCATCTTCATCATACCCGCGAAATCCTTTGTTGAATTCTTTGTTGTGTATATCTAACGGCGTTAAAGGCATGACGCCACCTCCCATTTAGTTATGATCCTATATATGTACTTAAAGCAATGATTCGACAAAAAAACTAAAAATCCTTCTTATATAACTATATAATTATTTTTTGCGTCCGGCAATAACTCTATATTTATCTTTCTTTGTTTTTCCTTCAATTGTGATAATTTTCGCACGGCCAAAGCCCCTGGCAGAAATGATGTCACCTTCTCCACACTCAAAAGCAGTATTTCCAACAGCAGTCCAATTCACCTTCACATGCCCGTGCTGAATGAGCAGCTGAGATTTTTGACGGGATAAATTATATAGGGAAGACATCACTGTATCGAGTCTTAAAGACGATACGGTGACATTCATTTCAACCCAAGCATCATTCATATGTATTGCCTGCTCGAGCGGCTGTTCCGTCAGGCTGATTAAAGCTCTGCCAACCGATTCAAGCTGCAGGCGAATATAATCAGCAACCTCTGCTGCAGCGAAAAACTGGACTCTCTCTCCGTCAATGAGAATATCCCCGTATTTGCCTCGCTTTAACCCTAAAGACATTAAGCTTCCCAAAACCTGTCGATGTTCGATATTAATGAATTTCTTCGCATATTCGAGTTCAAAAAGCTTTATTTGAAAATCCTCATTCTGCGCTGCCATATATTCAGGATAAAGAAAGGCACGCTGCCTCTCTGTTCCTGCCCCCCCGCCAAAAAGCTTTGTTTTCACATCAGAATGCTTACCGATGACCGCAGCCAGTATTTGCTGCTCCCTTGGATCCAAAAAATCTGTCAGCTTTGGAGCATAACTCTGTTCTACATACTCCTTCCAGTTGATTACCTGATCGATAAATTCCCGTTCTTCTGCACGGAAATGCTGGTATATATTCATACTGATCCCCTTCCGCTGCCAAAAGTTCTTACTAATATAGGTCCTTTAATAACAGGCCGTTTCATTTATCCTTAACGGTTTTCTTTTTTTCGGTAAAAGAGTTTACATTAAGTGCCAATAATAAAACAAACAGGGTCTTATACAGACCCTGTATTGTAGATATTTAACTATTAGGCTCTTTTACCAATTTTAAATGTCGATATTAAAACCAGCTTGCCAATTGATACAATCCACTAGTTGCAAACCGAAGTACAAGGAACGCTACGATTGGCGAAATATCAATCATTCCGATTGAAGGCACAATTTTGCGGAATGGCTCAAGATACGGTTCGCAAATACGCGCTAAAAACTGTCCAATTGCGGTACTCCTGGCGTTTGGGAACCATGACATAAAAATATAGACGATTAGTGCCCACTGATAAATTCCAATTAAATTAGCGATTATCATTACTAAAAAATCCATTTAATACTACCACCTCGACTCTTGAAAATCCCGCTCCTGCATAAGCTCAGAAATATTTCCTGTTACTTCCACATTATCCGGGGTACATAAAAAGATATTCATGCCAATTCGCTGAATGTCACCGCTAATCGCATAGACTGTTCCGCTTAGAAAATCGACAATCCGTTTCGCCTGGTCATGATCAATACGCTGCAGATTCACAACCACTGCGCGGCGATTTTTTAAATGATCTGCAATTTCTTGTGCTTCTGCATACATCCTCGGCTCCATCAGTATGACTTTAGATGATTTTTGAACACTCTGAAGGCTTACGACATTCTGCTTTTGCTGAGCCGGCTGCTTGTTTGGCTTGAAGGGCTCGGCTTCTCCTTCGAGCATTTCCTCATCATTATAGTCATATTCATCTTCAAGGAAAAAAAATGTCTTTATTTTTGATTTCAAGCTCATTTACTGCACCTCCGCTTCATTGCCAACCAGTGCTGTGCCGATCCGCACCATAGTAGAACCCTCTTCAACAGCTATTTGAAAATCATTCGACATTCCCATCGAAAGTTCCGTACATGGTGCATTTTCCAGGTTCAGCTCTTGGATTTGACCCTGAACTTGTTTCAGTGTCCTAAAGCATGCTCTGATGATCTGTTCATCACTTGTATTAGGAGCCATTGTCATTAATCCGGAAACAAAGATATTAGGGAACTCCTTTAATTGGGCTATAAACTCTGAAACTTCTTCAGGCTTCAAGCCATGCTTACTCTCTTCCCCAGATGCATTGACTTGAATCAGGCAATTCACTTTCGAAGTGGCCCGTTTATCAATCTCCTTGGCAAGTGACAGCCTGTCCAGAGAATGGATGTATGTAACATGTTCAATAATATTTTTGACTTTTCTTGTTTGCAGTGACCCTATGAAATGCCATACAGGCTTGTACTTTATGGAGCCTATCTTCTCCAGGAGACCTTCATCACGGTTTTCACCTAAATTCACTACTCCCGCTTCAATGGCTTCCTGTGCACGTTCAGCAGATACATATTTAGTGACTGCAACGATCTTAATCTCATCCGGTGTTCGGTTGACCCTCTTGCAGGCTTCATCAATTTGATTCTGGATAACCTCCAGATTTTCGGAAACATTCATTTATGGACGGCTATCCTCCTTCCAGCCAATATAAGCCATCATCCGGCCTGCTCTTCCCTGATCTCGCCTGTGAGAATAGAATTGGTCGGCATCACAGCTGGTACAAAAATCAGAAATGGAAATATTTTCAGTTTTCATACCTGCCTTAACTAAGACCTGTTTATTTACTTCCTTCAAGTCCAGGGAGTATTGGCCTTCACTAACTTGATTATATGGTAAATGTTCGACATCTTCTAGTATATTTTTCACTAAAAGGATCACTCTCTCATCAACAATATAACATTTTTTGCAAATAGATGGGCCAATTACAGCAGAAATTTTTTCTAAATTTGCCCCATTTTGGTGAAATTTGCGGATCATTTCTCCAGCTATCCCGTTGACTGTACCTTTCCAGCCAGCATGGGCTACCCCAATAAGTTTCTGTTCAGGCTCAATGAAAAACAGCGGGACACAATCAGCAAAGCAAAGTGTCAGCAGGACACCCGGCTCATCTGTCAAAAAGCCGTCTGTCGCAGAAAATGAACTTTCGTATGCATCCGAGCCTCTGCCCTGATCCTGTTTTGATACTTTTTGAATTTGGATATCATGCGTCTGTTCTGCACCAACCCAGGTCCCTAAAGGAAAGTTTATCTGCTTAGCCAGCAGCAGGCGATTCCGGCATACAGCTCCATGATCATCTCCAACATGGAAGCCAAAATTAAGTCCGGAAAACGCCTGCTGGCTATATCCTCCATTTTTGCTTGTAAAACCAGCTTCAAGGCCATGATAACGATCCATCCACTCTTGAATCGAAAAGTATTCTTTGTTCTTAAGGATGAATGGTTCCATTTGTATACCTCACACATTTTTTGTCTAGTTTATCATATTAAGGGTTGAAGACAATAGTGATATGGCCTCACTTGTCATCAGCGTCATGTTCAATATATTCGCCACTGTCCCTGTAACGGACCAGAATGACATCCTCTCCAATCTTCAGGATATTCTTCCACGGAATGATGATTCCTTCCTCCTTGCCAAAAAAGCCGAGTACTTTTCCTGTGTTGCCAATGACAACTGCTTCAATTCTCCCTGTATTTAAATTGATTTCAAAGTCTTCTATATTCCCGAGCCTCTTCCCATCAGAAACATTCACAACATCCTTCACTTGAAATTCTGTGACCTTTACCATTCAGATCCCTCCGGATTTCATCTTGGCGCTATTTTCACCTTATCTAAAATATATGAAACGAAAACAGATGTATGAATGAACCGATGCATGCTCATCAAACTCTTATTACTATCTTTCAATCGGGTCAACAGCCTGACTTAAAGAGACCAAACTAAAAAAGACTGTAGTCAACTCGATTGCATCAAGTTTGTCTACAGCCTGAAGCTCCCACAATGGCAGCTTAGCTTTGGATATTTTTATTCATTTGTTTAATTGCCGCTTTTTCTAGCCGGGAAACCTGGGCCTGGGAGATACCGATTTCATCAGCAACCTCCATTTGTGTTTTTCCCTGGAAAAACCTTTTCCTCAGTATCAGCTTTTCTCTTTCATTTAAACGTCTCATGCCTTCTTTGAGCGCGATTTCTTCAATCCAATGGGTATCTTTATTGCGTTCATCACTTAATTGGTCCATCACATATATTGGATCTCCACCATCATTGTAGATTGGTTCAAAAAGTGATACAGGATCCTGGATCGCATCTAGAGCAAATACAATTTCTTCGTGGGGAACTTCCAGAACCTTTGCAATTTCTGCAGCTGTTGGTTCACGAGATGTTTCACTCATCAGCCTTTCCCTGACCTGCAGCGCCTTATAAGCTATATCTCGCAATGAACGGGAGACGCGGATTGGATTATTATCTCTTAAGTACCGTCTAATCTCTCCTATTATCATTGGGACGGCATATGTTGAAAACTTTACATTCTGTCCCAAATCAAAGTTATCAATGGATTTCATAAGGCCTATACATCCGACCTGGAACAGATCGTCGACAAACTCGCCCCGGTTGTTAAATCTCTGGATCACACTTAAAACAAGCCTTAGGTTCCCATTCACAAGTTTTTCCCTTGCTGTGATGTCACCGCTTTGCATTTCTCTAAAAAGTTTTCTCATTTCCTCGTTTTTCAGAACGGGAAGCTTCGAAGTATCCACACCGCAAATTTCAACTTTGTTTCGTGTCAATCTTTTCCCTCCTCACAGGAGCTGCTGTCAAAATTCAGTATCTCCGCAGGAAGGAAAAATATGCACTATTTACCGGGAAGCTGGCAACTAAAAGGAAGAAACAGCCAGGAAAACCCTAGCATATCAGTGTTAATCAATATTAAAAAATTTTTTTGTCGAATTTAATTTTTTCTGCTAAACCATTTTATTGAATTCTTTTCGAAGTCGTTTAATAATCCTTTTTTCCAGGCGCGAGATATAAGACTGGGAGATGCCGAGCATATCAGCCACATCCTTCTGTGTCTTTTCCTCGCCGCTTCCAAGTCCAAACCGCAATTCCATGATCTGCTTCTCCCTGTCGGATAGCTGCTGGAGTGCTTTTACCAAAAGTTTTTTATCAACATTCGATTCTAAATCTTTCGTGATAATATCATCATCCGTACCCAGTACATCCGATAGAAGCAGCTCATTGCCATCCCAATCTATATTCAGCGGTTCATCGAACGAAACCTCTGATCGAAGTTTATTATTTCTGCGTAAATACATTAAAATCTCATTCTCTATACACCGCGATGCATATGTAGCAAGCTTGATTTTTTTCTCAGGGTTGAATGTGTTCACTGCTTTGATTAACCCTATCGTCCCAATACTGATCAGGTCTTCGATGTTGATGCCTGTATTTTCAAACTTTCTTGCAATGTAAACAACAAGCCGTAAATTTCTTTCAATCAGTATAGACCTCGCTGCTTTATCACCATTTGGAAGTTTGTGCAACAGTACTTCTTCCTCTTCTTTCGTTAAAGGAGGGGGCAANNATATTTCATCTGTTTTCAATCCAAGTTTTATTAATAGTTTATACCAGTAATAGGATAACCGAAGCCGTAACTTTTTCATTGATTGTCCTCCTTCTAAATTATGTATTTCTGAGTATAGTAATATTAACTTACCTTAACGGCTGAATCAGCATTTGCCATTCCTGTCATCATCTTTGGATGGATTATGCACTGAAAGCTGTCATCCCCTGACAGTTCCTGTACCGTAAACGAAATAAGGCCCTTATCTGCTTTATAACTTTCCTGTTCAGTCACTATTTTGATGCTTTCTGGATTAAAGGCTATAATCAGCTGATGTTCTTGTCCAACTACCTTGCAAGGAATTACCCTCATTTTATTTTCAAGTTCTGGAGAAAAATTCCCAATCCCTGACAATACACAATCAGGATTTTTGGCAATATCCATAATTTCTCTCGGCAATTGATCTTTTAGTTTTGCGATTGACACAATCATCACTGGCATTTTCGAGATAGGATCATATAACTGGTTTCCGCTGTCTATCAGTCCTTTAAGTGTAAAAGACCTCCCCAT
>DMSR01000078.1 GCA_003457145.1 Bacillus sp. (in: firmicutes) | reverse complement strand
ATTCCTGCTTCCCAGCCAATCAAGGGGCCTGTACTATTAAAAATCCTCGGTTCCTCAATCGCTTCCTTCAAGTCCATCTTAAAGTCAAGGAAATTGACGATTGTCTGGAATACCGAACCGATAATTGTCGGCCCACCTGGTGAACCAAGTGTCAATACTGGCTCATCGTCCTTGAAAACGATTGTCGGCGTTTTGGCACTGACAGGCCGTTTTCCGGGCATAATTNNTTCATTTAGGCCACCCGGTTCTGCGTCAAAATCAGTCAATTCATTATTTAATACAAATCCATAGCCGTTCACCATAATCCCCGACCCGAATGGATGCTCAACTGTTGAGGTGCAGGAAACAATATTCCCCCAGCGGTCCACAACGGTATAGTGTGTTGTCTCACTCTTCTCTTTTTCTGGCTCGTAAGGCTGATCTACTACATCTGCTTCCTTTCCATCGCAATAGGCCCATGGATTTCCGAAGCTAACTGAATCATTTCTGCGTTCAAAATTAATCAATTCGCGTCTTTGTCTCAGATAATCCTCATTTAGCAGTCCGTTTAACGGAATATCCGCAAATTCTGGATCGCCGGCAAAGGCAAGCTTATCAGTAAAAGCAATTCTCATTGCTTCAGTAAATAAATAGTATTTCTCCCATGATTTTGCATTGTATTGGGAAAGGTCAAATCCCTCAAGCAGCTTCATAATCTGCAGCATCGTTGTCCCGCCTGCACTCGGCATATTGGAGGACGCAATCTTGTAGTCTCTATAAGTTCCCCAGACAGGCTCATCAACGGAGATCTTATAGTCCCTGAGATCTGACATTTCCATGATGCCATCAAGTTCTTTTAACGTAGAAATGATTGCTTCTCCAATTTCCCCCTCATAGAATGCTTCGATCCCATCCTTTTGCAGAATCCGGAATGTTTTTGCAAGATGCTCCTTTAGGTAAACGTCCCCTTCCTTGAGTGACTTCCCTCCAGGCATGAATAATTCCTTCGCATGCTCACCAAGACGGTAATCGAAGGTATTGAGGATTTCTTCCATTACCCAGTTCACCTCGACACCTTTTTCGGCAGCTTGAGCAGCTGGCTCAATCAATTCTGCCAGCGGTTTTGTCCCATATTCCTTTCGAGCAGCTTCCATGGCTTTCAGGATACCTGGAACACCAACTCCGATGGCATGTGTTGATCTTTTTTTAAAAGGAATGACTTCCCCTTTTTCATCCAAAAACAGTTTCGGATGGGCTGCCTTTGGTGCCCTTGTGTGTCCATCAAATATTTTAGTGGTCTTGCTCTCGGCATGATACACCATGAAAAAACCGCTTCCGCCTATGCCGGTCATCATTGGCTCGCCAACATTCAGCCCAAATTGGATGGCAATTGCAGCATCAATTGCATTTCCGCCATCCTCTAAAATTTTAATTCCGGCATCTGTAGCAAGCGGATGGGCTGATGCTGCCATTGAGATTTTCCCAGTTGCTGTTTCTCTATCGTATTCGCTCTTTTTTGATCTGCCTTTAAATTCTTTCCCCATAATAGGTAAGCCTCCCATAATCTCTGTCTAACAGTATGTATGGATAAAGTACCCCTTTGTTAACATAAAGAAACAAGCAAAATAATGCCATAGTGTTTCTTTAGGAAATAAATAACTTAGTCAGAAATGACTGTAAGAAGATGAGGAGATAAACCTATGATCGGAAGGAACGGGAATCTGCATTATAAATAAAAACAAGAAGGATCAAAAAAACCAGCCCCTATCAGGACTGGTTTAGTATTCATAGTTCTTATCGATTATTATCGTTATTCTGGTCTGACGGATTAACTGTAAAAGTGTTGGATGTATTGCCAAGGCCAGGGGTGTCAGCCGGCTGGCTGTTCATCCCAGTTGCATAAGCTCCAGCAGCATTGCTGCTTGATGAGTTGCTTGATGATGATTCGCTCGCAGAATTGATGATTGGATTATCCATTGCTTCTGAACCTGCTTCCTTTACTTTTGTGCCGATATCCTTCAAGTCATCCTTTGCATTAACGACTGTCTTCACTGCATCTCCTGATAACGCTTTTGCATCACCCATATTACTGAACACATCTTCATTCAATCGCTTATACAGGTTCTGAGCGTCACTGATCGCTTCCTTAAGGACATTAGAGGCTTCTTTGAAGCTGTTCATCATTTGGTCCTTGACCTCAGAAGGATTATTTCTCACTTCGCTGACTACATTCATTGATGTGTCCTTGACAGTTACTGCCTTATCCTTAACCTTTGTACGCGTATTAGAATCAAGCATTGCCAAAGCTCCACCGATGGTAGCGCCAATCAATAAGCCCTTCATTAGCTTGCTGTTTGAATTAGTTGAACTATCCGTTGAGTAGCTGCTGGCATAACCGCCCATTCCAGTGTTGTTAGAATAAGTGTCGGTTGAACCACTGTTTGCGTAAGTCGTCGTGCCCGTTGTAGTATCGTAAGTTCCTGTCATTCCGTTCGATGTTGAGCTATACGTATTTGAATGATTGTTCGGATAATTATTCTGTGCCATGATATAATTCCTCCTTGAAATTTTAATTTTATATGTGGTATGTCTATCTAATTCCCGGGTTATCGAATAGATAAACAGGATAAATCTACCTTTTGTCAAGAGGGAAAAATTACCTGATTGGCATACTTTTAGGGTTAGCCTTCTTATTTGGAAGTTTACCATTTAAAAAAGGCCTGCCCCCTGGAATGCGGGGGCAGGCCTCTCTGATGGTTTTGATGTTTTCTGTTATCTCGGCCTCTCGCTTGAAACGAAACCGAAGCTTACATGGTCCTGTACTGGGATCCAGGCGCCGATTCCTTGAGAGACGACATTTTTGACAACGATGATCTTTTTATTACCTTTTAACATTAAATAGACCTCTCCGTATGTGACCTTGCCTTTTTCATTGATGGCAGGTGCGTAGGCGTACAGATAGCCCAGCCTTTTAGGCTGTATATTGTAGATGTGGTCTTTTTTCGTACCGCCTCCGACAATCGTTTCGAATGCCAGCGGAAGTCCGGTCTTTTTGGCTGCTTTCAACAGCATCATCTTTTGCACTTCTTCAGCATTTTTGATCTTCGCTGTCAATCCGCCCTTCACAATCTTTTGCTGCTCCTGGACATAATGGATTTGATAAATAGCCTTTCCTCCGCGATTGTCATAATAATTCGTATTGATTTTCTGAAACTCCCAGTTCGGTGAAGTTTCTGTTGACTCATAGTTCAGTGGCCATTCGCCAAGATAGACAATTGCCCTGTAGCCAATCGCAAATGGAGTGCTATTAATAGTAGTTTCATTGAGCATCCGAATAAGGTCTGGATTTTCAATTTTCACTTTGGAAGATTGGATCAATTTCTTTGTCAGCTCGCTAGGCTGCAGGAGGGGCAAATCCTCAGTTGGGTTTGGGTATNNCTCAGCAAACCCTGAAGTCAAAAAGCTCAGCATGAAAACCATACTTAAAACAAGGACAGCTGCTGATTTTTTCATGGTGTCGAACTCCTTTCACTACTAGAAACTTATTAGTTTGATTATAGTGTTTTCGGAGTCGCAGGACTTTATCCAAGGTTTAGAAATTTATCTAGCTGAAGCTAACAATTTGTTCAGCATTTTTTCAAAAAACGGGAAGAAGAGTTGAATTAATGGCCCAATCGCAAAGGTGACTATTAGTGTTCCTATACCAATCGGCCCCTTAAAAATGAAGGCTGCGGACAGGGCAAATACTTCCCCCAATGTTTTGGCTACCATCAGATTGAGTCCAAATCTTTCTCTTAGTGCTACCATAAAGTTATCAATGGGGATCAGCGGGAATCTTGGCTGAAGATAGATAGCGATTCCGATACTAAGCGCAATCACCCCAATCAAAAATACAGCAAGTTTCTGTATGATGCCCAAAACAACTAAATCATCAAATACCCGCAATAGCCAGAAGTCGATCAAAACTCCGGTAATTAACAAAGTGATAACAGCCGCAATTTCAGGACGTTTTTTTGTAAGAGCCGCATTTACGAAGATCATTATAATTCCTACTATGACCACCCAGCTACCAGGTGTGAGTCCAACCGATTTTGAAAGGCCGACGTTCAAAGCATCCCAGGCACCCGTTCCCAAACCCGCTTTAATTGTCATCGATACACCAAAAGCGAGAATCGATAACCCGATGATGAAAAATAAAATACGATAAAATAAAGCCATTTTCATGTCTCCTTCTTTCCTTAGGCATTTCATGGATTATCACTAATTTACGAAAAAAGAACTCTGTCCTCTCGGAACAGAGTTCGTCATTTCTATTATACTAACGCAGCTAAAATCCAATACCAATTATAACATATCCAGCTAAAAGGGTAAGTCCTCGATTTATATCAGCTAATGATTTCGAATGTCTCTTCCACTTCGATACTGCCAATAACCGACTGAACCATCGAACAATTTTTCCTGGTCAGAACCATCGCTTTTTCAATTTTCTTCTCGTCAAGGCTGTTGCCTTCTATCCTGAAGTGAACATGAATTTTGCTGACCCTGTTTGCTTCCTCTTCAATCCGCTCTGCGCTTGCTTGTATGTGTATATCCTTTATTTCCATTCTCATTTTTCCGAGAACCTTCCGAAGCACGCCGCCGCTGCAAACAGCTATTGAGGAAACAAGCAGCTGATATGGTCTGAATCCATACTCATCCTCTCCAGCCACGTCAAGTCTGCCAAACCCAACTTCTGTATAGAAACCAACATCAGGCTTCATTTTAAACTCCATATCAATTCCACCTTTATTCATTATTGATATATCAGGACTGTCAAAGTCCTTTATTGTTCTTCTTNNCTATAATTAGTAACAACTCCCGTATTTTTTACTACATAATGAGATTACATCATTTTCCCCATCAATAAAACTAAAAAATCATTGCACATAAAAATTTATATGGTTAACATCGTAAGAAGTACTAATGATTTGTCAGGAGATTACTCGATATGAATTTCAGCATAAAACTTCGTTTCTGGATTTTGGTCGGCATTGTTGCAATTTCGGGATTTTCACAAGGTATGCTGCTTCCCTTGATTGCGATTATTTTTGAACAGGATGGCGTTTCGTCATCGATGAATGGTTTCCACGCCACTGGTTTGTATTTGGGAATTTTAATTGCTTCACCTTTAATGGAGGCACCGCTCCGCCGGTTTGGCTATAAACCGATCATTCTCATTGGCGGCCTTGCTGTGGCTTTATCCCTTGCACTTTTTCCTTTATGGAAAATATTCTGGTTTTGGTTTATTCTGCGTCTTGTAATTGGAGTTGGCGACCACATGCTGCATTTTGCCACACAGACATGGATTACATCCTTTTCTCCTAAAGAAAAGCTTGGCAGGAATATTTCTATATATGGTCTCTTTTTTGGACTAGGTTTTGCAGCCGGACCATTGATGACCCGCTTCCTGGAAATCAATGAATCAATGCCTTTTATCATTTCTTCAGCAATCAGTCTCGCTGCCTGGCTGACCGTCTGGCTTTTAAAGAATGAAAAGCCTGAGCATGATACGGAAAGCACTTCATTTTTCGGAACAATGAAACGGTTTGGAAAAGTATTTAAATATGCCTGGATTGCATTTCTGCCTCCCTTCGGCTATGGTTTCCTGGAAGCAAGCCTCCACGGGAATTTCCCTGTGTATGCAATCCGATCCGGAATTGGCGTAAGTGCTGTCGCCATCCTGCTCCCTGCGTTTGCAGCAGGCAGCATCCTCTTCCAGCTGCCTTTAGGAATCTTAAGCGACAAGCTTGGCAGGAGGCCGGTATTGATTGCCATCACGTTATCCGGCTTCATTTCATTTACCGCAGCAGGATTTTTGGAGGAATCCATCACCGGACTGTTTATTTGTTTCTTTATCGCCGGAATGCTTGTCGGATCCACTTTTTCGCTCGGGATTAGCTACATGGCTGATTTGCTCCCCAAACAGCTCTTGCCTGCAGGAAACCTGATGTGCGGCATCTTCTTCAGCTTTGGAAGCATCAGCGGTCCGTTCATTGGCGGTATTGCGATCGAGCTATTGGAGGGAATTAGCTTTTTCTATGTCATCAGTACGATGCTGCTGCTGATATTCATCGCCCTGGTCGCTGTGCGGCCTGCCGGAACGTCTCAGCATAAGTTAAACTCGATATAAAACGCTGTTTTGCCGTTTGACACTTTTCGTTGATCGGGAGTTTTAAGGTTATTTCAAAAAGCAACAAGTACAGTGAAAAGTGTGAAACGGCAAAA
>DMSR01000393.1:2081-3858 GCA_003457145.1 Bacillus sp. (in: firmicutes) | reverse complement strand
CTGTTGCTGTGGCAGGTTGCACCTGATTGATCCATTGTCTTCAACGGCGAAGTCCAATAGTGGGAAGTAATCTTCTTCTTTCCATCGACACGGTCATATGGCATGTGACAGTCTGAACATGTGACGCCAGCCTCGCCATGCGGACCTTCAATATGTGTCTCGAATTCCGGATGTTGCGCTTTTATCATTGGTGTACCTGAAACGTTATGGACCCAGTCCTTCTCAAATCCTGTTTCTTTTGCAACAGTTTCATAGTATTCATACATATTCTCAGCACTGAAACCTTTTGACCAAGGGAATGTTACCTCTCCATTGTCAGCAGCGAAGTAGTATTCAACGTGACATTGACCACAAACATAATTTCTCATGTCATTCTTCGTTGGATTGGACATATCAATTCCCTGTGATTCCATCGCTTTGATAAAGCTAGGACGCGTGATACGCAAATCCATTGTCTCAGGATCATGACAGTCTGAGCAGCCGATTGGCGAATGACCCATTGCTTCTGCTTTTGGCCAGATATCCTTGTTAAAATTGCCTCCCCAGTAGTCGTCTCCCATTTCCTCGATCATATGCGGAACGGCAGTTGACTTACAGGTTAAACAAGAGCCAATTGATTTGTCAGTAATACGTGCAACTGCACGAACATCCTCATTTGCGTATATATGTCCGCGGTCTTCGTTATATTCAGTCGCAAACCCATATCCATTGAAAAGGACCGGCAAATATGGTTCCTTATCAGCGTCGTATTTACTGCGTTTAACTGAACCACTATATTTTGTATCTTCCATTTTTTCGTTTTTCTTATAGCTGTCATATTGAAGCGGGAAGAGGTCCTTGAAGGCCTCATTGCTTATTTCATCTTTACTCAGCCCTGTTTTCAGCTCACTTGCGGAAGTAGCTTTTTCTTCCGAGCTGGAGCAGCCTGAGATGATGAGCATGACAGCCGCGAGGAGCAAATATGCCCAGCGGTAATTCCTAGCCATTGTTCATCGTACCTCCTTTATTTTCTAGTAGCTCACCTGGTTTTGGCGGCTTGTCATAATCTTCAGTCTTGAAGCCTTTGCCATGCGGTACCGCCTGATGGCAGCTTGCACAGCTGTCCTTTGCATCGTGCGAAACATTATCCAGTGTATTTTCATGGCAGCTGATACAGTTCTCATTTATGACTTCATCAGAGCCTTCAGTGGCGTGCAGCACCTTTGGAATTTTTGATTCCCCAAGTGTATTGAAGTACACATGGGTCATGCCAGCTTTTGCCTTGTAGGTATACTTATTGACAATATTGTCATGCGGCAAGTGGCAATCCCCGCAAGAGAGTCCTGCATGGTTGGAATCAGTAAATGAATCATGGACTTCTGTCATGATGTGGCAGCTGCTGCAAAACTCAGGTGAATCTGTATACGCAAGCGTTTTGACAGTAACGACAGAAAGAATAATCCCTGCAAATACGCCAATAAATAACAGTATTTTTTTGTCTATTCCCAGTAGCTTTTTCAACATTCCTTTCACCTCCCCTAACACTTTTTACAAGCTAGGCGCCTTGGCTAGCGCCCAGCCCCATTGAAAATCTATTAAAACACTAATGTGCTTTAAACATAGTTAAGGTGAAACTTTTTCCTGGATCATTCTTATCAAATCGTCTTTTGTTGTCGGTCCCGAAAACCTTTCGACAATGACTCCATTTCCATCAATGATGATTGTCTCTGGTTGGCCGATGACACTGTATATCTTTGAAACTTCTTCTTTTGTATCTAAAAGGTAGGTTAGCTTTGAG
>DMSR01000393.1:0-2052 GCA_003457145.1 Bacillus sp. (in: firmicutes) | reverse complement strand
GGGGCTTCTTCGATGCAGGGTGCACACCATGTGGCGAAAAAGTTAAGAACCACTGTCTGTCCTTTGAAATCTGATAGCTTAATAGTGGTTCCATTGGTATCCATAAGCTCGAAATCTATCGCCTGATCTCCTGGCTGTGCCGAGGCTTTCCCGCCAAGCCCGCTGACCAAAAACCCCAGCACTCCAATAACAGTGATGATGACGAAAATTGGAATGATTTTCTTGCCCATTTTTCTCACCTGCTTTTATTTATCTGTATTCCATTCTTCCAGAAGCTGTATTTCTTTCTGAAGCGCTTTTTGGCGTCTCCCAAGAACCACTACATAGCCAGCGATTAAAGTCCAAATGATTGAGTAAGCCATGAATAAATAAGTCATTTTCATTTCCTCCTTAAAAGTTGAGTTTGTTAACCTGCAATTTTTTCGATTGCTTTGCTTTTCGCTTTTTTGACGATATGGCGCATTTTTTCAATCTCGATACCCTTTCGCATCAGGAAGGCGTAAAGAACTGTGATTGTAAAAACGGAAAACAGTAATGCAACCAGCATTTCTGGTGCTATTCCTCCGCCCTCTTGATTTTTTCCGTCTCCGAAAACGACTGGATGAAGCTTCGTATTCCACCAGCGGATGGCCATGAATACGATTGGAACATTGATGACCCCGATAATTCCAAAAACAGAAGATAACCTCGCAATTTTTTCCCATGAACCATCCATTTTACGGACGAATAAATAAGCTACATAGATAAACCAGAGAATCAATGTAGTAGCAAGACGCGGTTCCCAGGTCCACCAAGTGTTCCAGCTTGATTTACCCCAGATCATCCCTGTAAGCAAAGTGATTGTCGTGAACAGCACTCCAATTTCAGCTGAGATACCCGCATTGATGTGATGCTGGATTTTCGGCTTGATCAATGTTCTTACGCTATAGTAGCCAACAACCATGAATGCAAGGAAAGCTACCCATGCACTGCCTACGTGAAAGTAAAAGATTTTCTGAGGCGCCCCCATGAATTTTTCAACTGGTGACCAGATAAAAACTAGATAAAGTGCGATAAAAAATGATGGTACAAGAGTTAAGAATAACAGTCGATCAATAATGCCTGAATTCTTTTTCATTATGATCCCTCCATGATAAATTCGAATAAGAAAAAGCATGCTGCGAGAAACAGTAGGTCATATGCTGCCATTAGCCGCAGCCACGAGACAGCATTGGTGATCGTTCCATTTTCAAGGATGATTCTTGTTGCCTGTACTGCGGCGATCATCAGCGGACTCAACAGGGGGAGCAGCAGCACGGGAAGCAGCATCTCGCTATTCTTTGCATTTGCCGAAAGAGCTGCAAGAAATGTCCCAACGATAATGAATCCCAGCGTCCCGATGATGACCACTGGAATGAACCAGGTGATGCTTCCAGTGAACCGGTAGTCAAACAGGATGAATAGAACAGGAATGCTGATTAATTGCACAGTCGTTACCAAGGTGAAATTTGCGAGCACCTTCCCAAGATAAATGCTTGAAGCATCAATTGGTGCCGATCTTAATCCAGTTAGCGCATCATTTTCATGCTCGGATAAGAAAGAACGGTTCAAGCCAAGGATTCCAGAGAATACGGTAATCACCCAGACAAGGCCGGGGATTACCGCTTTCACCATGTTGTTCGTTGGGTCGAAAGCGAAGCTGAAAATTAAAATTACAAGACTTGAGAAGATTACCATCATCCCGATTGTCTGCTTTGTCTTTAATTCATTGCTCAGGTCTTTGCTGGCGATTGTCCATGCGTCCCTAAGTATCGAATTCATGAACCACTCACCTCTTTTTCATACCATTCCTTCATTTCTGCCAGCCCAATAGCCGGGGTAAGCGGCTTCGTCGAGATAATCTTTCCCTTACGCAATACCGCTACCCGGTCAGCAAGAGCATGGACTTGCTCAAAATCATGCGAAATGATCAGGATTGATGTTCCACTCTCTCGTTTGCTTTTAATAATTTTGTTTAAGAGTGCCACCGCTTCTTGGTCAAGACCTGTATGCGGCTCATCAAGCATCAGGATT
>DMSR01000003.1 GCA_003457145.1 Bacillus sp. (in: firmicutes) | reverse complement strand
GCAAATCAGTGAAAACTGGTTTTCTGGGCATTTTTTTTTCGTAAAAACGTTTTGATTATCCTTTGTAGATGCGCTGGATATGTTTTCACTACGTTTTGAACCGTATTCACTACGAAATCACTGATAATCGTTGCGAAAAGAGTCATAATCACTACGGAATTAACAATAATCGCTACGAAATGGACCATAATCACTACTTTTTCCAACTGCAGGAAAAAAGCAAAGAGTGCTCAGTCAGCATGCAGGAAACGGATGTTTTAGGATTGCCAGAGAGAACATCAAATTGCTTTAATAAGAAAAAAGAACCCCTTAAAATTTAAGGAGTCCTTCCCGAAAGTTATCCTCTTTTCAATCCTGATTCCAAAGCGTTCAGCATTTCCTGCTTTTCTTCTTCTGAAGCATTCTGCCAGATGACTTCAAATAAAACGCCAAGACCTGGCAGCATTTTTTCCTCGCCATTCTGAATGGCATCGACAATTGTGTCCTTAAGCTCGTCCTGGCTATTTCCTGCTACATTTGTAATAACTGCATTCCTAAGATTCAAGTTCATTGTTCGCTCAAACTCCTTTCAAATTTGCTTCACTGATTTTAGGATTAACAATTTTGGTTTTATTATGTATCGAATATGAGCTATAATAGTAAAATTGAACAAGCCAAATTAAAGGAGAGCCAGAGTTGAAGTACATTCAATCTGAAAAGAATCCACAAGTTAAGCAATGGAAAAAGTTGCAGACACGCAAGGAACGCGATAAATCAGGAACTTTTCTCGTCGAAGGTTTCCATTTAGTAGAGGAAGCATTAAAACGGGAAGAAGTTGTGGAAGAAATTATTTTAAGCGAAAAAACAGAAATGCCTCCAGGCTGGGATTACGGATCCATCCCTTTGACAGTGGTGACGGAGGATATCAGCAAGATGCTTGCAGAAACAGAAACAACTCAAGGCATTTTTGCCATTTGCCGGCAGTCTGAAAACGCACATGTAAGCGGTAGGACATATTTGCTGATCGATTCTGTGCAGGATCCAGGCAACCTTGGAACGATGATCAGGACAGCGGACGCGGCAGGTATGGACGCTGTAATTGTTGGAAAAGGCAGTGTAGATATTTATAATCCAAAGGTACTGCGCTCGGCACAGGGCAGCCATTTTCATTTGCCTGTACTAAACGGAAATCTCGCTGAGTGGATAGACAAGCTTGGTGCTGAAAATATCCCAGTATATGGAACCGCTCTCGAAAATGGAGTTTCCTATACAGAGGCAAGCCAGCAGGAATCTTTTGCGCTTCTTGTTGGAAACGAAGGAAGCGGCGTGAACAAGGAATTGCTGAACCAGACAACAAAAAACCTATACATTCCGATATACGGTAAAAGTGAGTCGTTAAATGTCGCAGTGGCTGCAGGTATCCTGCTATATTATTTGAAAACGGCAAAATAAAGCAATTTTTTTCAAAATAATTTGATACTGTGAACGTATTATACTATAATAAACAGCAAAAATAATATTTCAAAAACGTTGACGGAGAAAAGTAGCTTGAAGATGGCCAACCAGGGAGAAAATGCGGTGACTGGAAGCATTTTTATGGAACAGGCAAGCGAAGTTCACCTCCTGAGTTGGCATCGGGACTGCTCCTGGCGAGCATAAAGATGCATCGGCGCAATGCCGTTATCACAATGAAGCGAACAAGTAATACATAACTGTATTGCCTGTTAAAAAGGGTGGTACCGCGAAACCTTAGACCTCGTCCCTTTACCAGGGATGAGGTCTTTTTGTGTTCAAAAAATGAAAAATGATGAAAATGAAGGAGGATTTACCATGCAGGATCGTTTAAAAGAACTGCAGGCGGAGGCACTTGAAAAAGTCGCTGCTGCAGCTGACTTGAAAGAATTGAATGATATTCGTGTTTCCTATCTTGGAAAAAAAGGTCCAATCACAGAAGTATTAAAAGGGATGGGGAAGTTAACTGCTGAAGAAAGGCCGAAGATGGGCGCACTTGCCAATGAAGTCCGCGATGCGATCTCAGGACAAATTGAAGTGAAGCAGCAGGAACTTGAGGAAGCAGCCGTCCAAAAACAATTGGCAGCTGAACAAATTGATGTGACGCTTCCTGGGAGACCAGTTAAAACAGGCAGCCATCATCCGCTGACAAGCATCATTGAAGAAATTGAAGATCTCTTCATCGGCATGGGCTATACCGTGGAAGAAGGCCCAGAAGTCGAGAAGGACTACTATAACTTTGAAGCATTAAACCTACCAAAGGGTCACCCGGCCCGTGATATGCAGGATTCCTTCTATATTACAGAAGAAACATTGATGCGAACACACACATCACCAGTACAGGCAAGAACAATGGAAAAGCATCAGGGCAAGGGACCTGTAAGAATCATCTGCCCTGGAAAAGTTTATCGCCGTGATAATGACGATGCTACACACTCCCATCAGTTCATGCAGATCGAGGGACTTGTAGTTGATGAAAATGTAAGAATGAGCGACCTGAAGGGCACGCTTGAAGTGTTTGCTAAGAAAATGTTCGGCGAAGACCGAGAAATCCGTCTGCGTCCTAGCTTCTTCCCGTTCACGGAGCCATCTGTCGAAATGGATATTTCTTGTAAAATCTGCGGCGGATCAGGCTGCAGTGTATGTAAGGGAACCGGCTGGATTGAAATCCTTGGTGCAGGGATGGTCCATCCGAACGTTCTTGAGATGGCGGGCTATGATTCTAAGAAATACACTGGCTTCGCATTTGGAATGGGACCAGAGCGCATCGCGATGCTCAAATATGGCGTTGATGACATCCGTCATTTCTATACAAATGACGTCCGTTTCTTGAAGCAATTTTCAGTTGAAGAATAACGATTAGGAGGGTAAAACCATGTTGGTATCATATAAATGGCTGCAGGATTATATTGATTTGGCAGGCGTGTCTGCTGATGAGCTGGCTGAGAAGATTACGAAGAGCGGCATAGAGGTTGAAGGTGTTGAGAAATTAAACGAAGGCCTGAGCGGAGTAGTCGTCGGCCATGTACTTGAATGTGAAAAGCATCCAAATGCCGAAAAGTTAAACAAGACATTAGTTGATCTTGGCAACGGAGAAACGGTTCAGATCATCTGCGGAGCACCTAATGTCGGCAAAGGACAAAAGGTTGCCGTTGCGACTGTCGGAGCGGTTCTTCCAGGCAATTTCAAAATCAAAAAAGCAAAGCTTCGCGGCGAAGAGTCGCATGGTATGATCTGCTCGCTGCAGGAGTTAGGTATCGAAGGCAAGTTAGCACCCAAGGAATATGCGGAAGGCATTTACAATTTTTCGGAGGATACGGAAATCGGCCAGGATGCTCTTGCTGTTTTAAACAGGGACGATGAAATTCTTGAGCTTGGATTGACGCCAAACCGAGCAGACGCCATGAGTATGCTTGGAGTTGCTTACGAGGTTGGTGCTATACTGGGGAAGGAAATAAAGCTTCCGACTCCACAGCCAGAAACTTCTTCACAACAGGCAAGCGACTATCTAAACGTAACAGTGGAGGCAAAGGAAGATAATCCTTTATACCTCGCGAAGGTGATTAAAAATGTAAAAGTCGGTCCATCCCCTGTCTGGCTGCAAACAAGGCTGATGGCTGCTGGAATCCGTCCTCACAATAATATCGTAGATATCACAAACTATATTTTATTGGAATACGGACAGCCGCTACACGCTTTCGATTACGATAAATTAGGGTCGAAAGAAATCCTCGTCCGTCGTGCGAAGGATGGAGAAGTGATTGAAACGCTTGATGATGTAAAACGTACATTGACTTCAGATCACCTTGTGATCACAAATGGATCTGAGCCAGTAGCTCTTGCTGGTGTTATGGGCGGAGCTAATTCTGAAGTAGGCAGCGATACTACTACTGTCTTGCTTGAGTCCGCTTATTTTACTGGAGGAGTGATACGTAAGGCATCAAAAGAACATGGACTGCGAAGCGAAGCAAGCTCACGCTATGAGAAAGGGGTCGATCCTCATCGAGTCCGTCCGGCTGCAGAACGAGCTGCTGAATTGATGATCCAGCTTGCTGGCGGGGAAGTTCTCGGAGGCGTCGTCGAAGCGGATTCACTGGAAGTTCAGCCTGCTGTTGTTTCGACTACACTTGAGAAA
>DMSR01000396.1 GCA_003457145.1 Bacillus sp. (in: firmicutes) | reverse complement strand
TTTCAATCCTTGATCCGGTGAATACATTCTCGGTACCTAGAGACCAAACAATCTATGGCATCGTCGATATGATGTCACATGTATTTGAGCATTACTTCCACTTAACAGATAACACGGAGTTCCAGGATCGTATGTGTGAATCACTGCTTCTTACGGTTATGGAGACAGCACCTAAGCTCCTGGAAGATCTCGAAAATTACGAGTATCGTGCAACGGTTCTGTATGCAGGAACAATGGCGCTGAATGGTATGCTCTCAATGGGCTATCGTGGAGATTGGGCTACACACAACATCGAACATGCTGTATCAGCTGTTTACGATATTCCTCATGGCGGAGGACTCGCCATCCTGTTCCCGAATTGGATGAAGCATAACTTGAAGGTTAAGCCCGAACGCTTCAAAAAGATGGCAGTAAGGGTCTTTAATGTGAATCCAGAAGGAAAAACAGATGAAGAGGCAGGGCTAGAAGGGATTAGAAAGCTGCGTGAATTCTGGTCAAGCATTGGTGCGCCGTCCCGTCTTGCAGACTACGATATTGATGACAGCAAGATTGAAGTCATGGCCGATAAAGCTATGGTAAATGGTGAATTTGGCAATTTCGCTAAATTAAATCGTGAAGACGTAGTAGAAATCTACCGGATGTCTTTGTAAAAATATATTTTAATGGTCCTATGTTTTTTCTGGGGCCTTTTTTCTGGTTTTTAGGGGCGCTCACACCATTTTTGTTATAACTAAAAAAAACGATAATTTCCCTTTTTTAAAATGCAAGATGAGTATAGGTTAACCCATAGTACAGTGAGGCCAATGCCCAGAAATTAAAGGTTTAAAATCTGCCATGATGGAAAAAAATAACGGAGTCATTATGTTACAAAATATTTCACAATTGGTCGCGCTTACACTACGTGTGATTCTTGATTCTTGGCAAAGCTTTCGTTAAAGTGGTAGAGAATACAATTAAATGGAGGATCAGACATGACCCATGTTCGTTTTGATTACTCAAAGGCGTTAAGCTTTTTTGGTGAACACGAAGTTACATACTTAAGGGATTTTGTAAAAGTAGCACATCATTCATTGCACGAACAAACTGGTGCAGGCAGTGAATTTTTAGGCTGGATCGACCTGCCTGTGGACTATGATAAAGAAGAGTTTGCACGCATCCAGAAGTCTGCTGAAAAAATCAAGAATGATTCTGATGTATTGCTCGTTGTTGGCATCGGCGGTTCTTATTTAGGGGCACGTGCAGCGCTTGAGTTTCTGCAGCACAGTTTCTATAATGCTCTTCCTAAAGAAAAACGCAAAACTCCGCAAATCATTTTTATTGGAAACAACATTAGCTCAAGCTATATGACTGACGTTATGGACCTCCTTGACGGCAAGGATTTTTCCATTAACGTAATTTCAAAATCTGGTACGACTACAGAACCTGCGATTGCTTTCCGCATCTTCCGTAAGCTTCTTGAAGAGAAATACGGAGTCGATGAAGCACGTAGACGCATCTATGCAACTACAGACAAAGCACGAGGTGCATTGAAGACTCTATCTGACGATGAAGGCTACGAGTCATTTGTGATTCCTGATGATGTCGGCGGACGTTACTCAGTCCTGACTGCAGTTGGCTTGCTTCCTATTGCTGTTAGCGGATCTGATATTGAAAGCATGATGAAGGGAGCAGCACAGGCAAGAGAAGACTTCAGCAAATCTGAGCTTGAAGAGAATGCTGCTTACCAATACGCTGCTGTTCGCAACGCGCTTTACAATAAAGGGAAAACAATTGAAATGCTCGTGAATTATGAGCCGTCCTTACAATACTTCTCTGAATGGTGGAAGCAGCTGTTTGGCGAAAGTGAAGGGAAGGATCAGAAGGGAATCTATCCTTCTTCCGCGAACTTCTCAACTGACCTTCACTCAATGGGCCAATATGTACAGGAAGGCCGTCGCGATTTATTCGAAACGATCATTAAGGTCGAAAAGCCCCGCCATGAATTGACGATCGAAGAGGCAGCAAGTGATCTTGACGGATTAAATTACCTTGCAGGCAAATCAGTTGATTTCGTTAACAATAAGGCATTCGAGGGTACAATGCTTGCTCACACTGATGGTGGCGTCCCGAACCTTGTCGTGACGATTCCTCAGCTAGATGAGTATACATTTGGCTATCTCGTGTATTTCTTTGAGAAAGCTTGTGCGATGAGCGGTTACCTGCTGGGTGTCAATCCATTTGACCAGCCGGGAGTAGAAGCATACAAAGTGAATATGTTTGCGCTTCTTGGAAAGCCAGGATTCGAAGAGAAAAAAGCTGAGCTTGAGAAGCGTCTAAAATAATATAAAAAAGGAGTACACGCTTACGTGCAGCGTGTACTCCTTTTATAATGCCTTTACATTCAACTCATCAAATATGATATTTTGGCTAAAACTAAGCTAAAACGTATGGAAAGGCGGAAATATCATTGATTGAAATCCCATCTGAACTTGAAGGCAAACACTTTGACCTTTATAAACTTGAACAATTACTTAAGCCATTAGGCTACTCGGTTGGCGGGAATTGGGATTATGACCATGGGGCCTTTGATTATAAAATTGATGATGAAGTTGGCTATCAATTTTTAAGGCTGCCTTTTAGAACGATTGATGGCCAGCTTGATTCGCCCGGTTGCACGGTTCAATTGCAGCGCCCGTTACTCCTGTCCCATAAATATCAGAGGGGACTCGATGACAATGCATTCATCAGGAACGCGAGTGCGTCATTCAACCAGTTCCAGGAGCCCGTAGATAAAGATGCCAGTTTTCCGGAAAAATATATTGAAGTCGGAAAATCGCTCGTCAAGGAAGCGGAGTCTTCGCTATTATAGTGCTAGTTAGTTATTGCCAGCAGTTGGTCTTCTTCTTCAATGGTAATATTCTTGGTGGGATTGACTAAGACGTCATCCCCCTTTTTTATTCCTATCATTAATATGTTTTTAGATAAAAGGATAGCGCTAGCTTCGTCGAAACGCCTGCCAACAGTATCCTTTTGTACAGGAATATATGATAGGTGCTTTCCATTCAATTCTCCAAGGAAATCAAGGAGTGAGTTAATATGACCCTCGGTAAAAATACTGTTTAAAATGACGGCGCTTGTTAAAGAATTAGTCTGGATGATCTCATCTGCTCCCGCCCTTTTTGCATTTTTGCTCTGTTCCGCCGTCAGCATTTCTGCTATACAGTAAATTTCAGGATTAAGGCCTTTTATCGCTAAAAGAGTAAGTACAGTATGCATGTCTGCATGTAGCTCATCCAGGTTTTGATCCGAGGTTATAATCACTTTTTGTGCTTGGTCAATATTCGCCTTTACCAATGTATCGTCACTGTTCGCCCGCCCCCGGATAAAATGAACATGGTTAAATTTGAGAGGGTTGGATTTTAATGATTCATCTATTAAAAGAATAGGCTGTTTCGTTTCTGAAATAGATCGGATAATTGCTCTAGAGCGCTCATTCCAGCCGATAATAATGACGTGACCTTCTCCTTTGAATCCTACTTTACCCTCAAGGTACTCATTTTGCTTAGTAACAGTTGCTGCAGACAGGGTTATAAAATAGGAGGAAAGAAATCCGGTTCCCGCTAAAAGAAGAATCATAGCAGTAATTCTTCCTGGAACCGTAAGCGGCACATAATCCCCGTAGCCTACTGTCGAAGCTGTAATGATTGCCCACCAAACCCCATCGAAAACGGTAGGGAAGTTTTCTGGTTCAATATAATGGATTACAGTTCCAAAAACAAAAATCATCCCAGCGGCAATAAACAATATCCTTGTTAATATTGGAAGCCTTAAAAAGCGTATGTATACATGATTCGTCAAGTGAATTCCTCCAAACTTTTAAGGTCTAGGTATGTATGAAATATTCATTCCTTTTCCCTCTGTTAACATTCAAAAAACAAATCCAGGAAAAAGATTTGATACTTTCTATTTTCGGCGAACAACCCTATTTTTAGACGGATTATAAAACACACTTTCAGGTGATAAATACTAAATGAATGTTTTTTCTTGATTAAAATGTTCTTGCAGCAATACTTTCTGCCTTCAAACCCTATCCAATGATGCTTTTTGAGGAGAACTTTTTAATGGATCTTCAATTTATTAAAGTGGAAAAACCGAAAGCGCCGGACGCAAAAATCCAATATCAAAAAAAAAGACTAAATGCCTCCATAAAAAAATAAAGATAAAAAGACAGGCTAATTAAATTGAATACAGGAAATGATTGGAGTGGAGTAATCCGTGGAGGCATTTATTTTAAATTTATTGGACTGGCTATCAAGCCTTGGTTACCTGGGAATTGCTTTGGGACTGATGGTTGAAGTCATTCCAAGTGAAATTGTACTTGGCTATGGAGGGTACATGATTTCTCGGGGAACGATCGGTTTTGCCGGTGCTGTCATTGCAGGTACGATTGGCGGGACAGCAGCACAGTTGTTTTTATATTGGCTTGGTTATTATGGCGGGCGGCCGATTCTGGATAGGTATGGAAGGTACCTTTTGATTAGTGCGAATCATATTGACTTGTCAGAACAGTGGTTCAGGAAATATGGCTCGGGCGTTATCTTTTCAGCAAGATTCATCCCCATTGTCAGGCATGGGATCTCCATTCCCGCAGGAATTGCGCGAATGCCTTTTATTAAATTCACACTTTACACGGTTGCCGCAATCATCCCCTGGACTCTGTTCTTTCTCTACCTGGGATTTGTGCTTGGTGAAAATTGGACGGGAATAAAGGATGCCGCCAGACCATATATAATTCCGGCAGCCATCGCTGCATTGATCGGTGGTACTTTTTATTTTCTATGGACGAAAAAGAAAAAGGGATGAAAAAGGGAATCCCAGATTCCTTTGTTACTAGCTCGGGGTTAAATGATCCTGGGCCTTTTTTTTGCCTTTTTCCTTAAAGAACAGCAAAAACAATAGTTAATCTGCTGGTGAGGCTCATAAAAATTGGCAGAATAGCAAAAGGTAAGGAAAGGAAAAGCATATTCAAGTTTCCAAACAGGCAGGGAGAAGGTTCATTTCATGAAGAGTTTATTGGCGATGCTTTCGAAACAACAAAAGAAAAAGCCTTCTAAAGATGGGGAATTAGCGGGTGAAAAAACGGACTTAAAGAATAAAGGAATCAGCAATGACCTCCAATTCAACCTGGAAATAATAAAAAATCTATTCAGCATCCCAGATAACAAGGATGTAAAGGTAAGGGAATTAACCATAGAGGGCCTGAACAGGCAGGCATGCATCGTGTTCATAAGCACCATTACAGACGTAAAAACAATTGAAGAGAACATTTTAAAGCCATTAACTGAAAATACTTCCAAGACCAAGCAAATAAAAGATATTGTATCCATTCAAACTGTACATGAGGTATATATATTCAAGGACGCCGTCCAAAACATCAATAAAGGAAATGCACTCCTGATTTTGGAAGGTGATTCAGTTGCTTATGCGATGGACTGTCCGAACTTCCAAAGCCGGCCTATTGAAAAGCCGGAATCAGAAATATTAATCAGGGGACCGAAGGAAGCCTTTAACGAAAAAGCCGTTGTTAATATTTCACTTTTAAGAAAAAAGATAAAGAATGAGAATCTAATAGTGGAATCTGTTGAAGTTGCGTCTAGATCCCATAATGAAGTCTATGTTCTTTATATAAAATCACTGGCAAATGAGAAGCTCGTCAGCAACATCAAGAAGAGGCTGGGCGCTATTGAAGTGAATGCAATTCAGAATTTATCGTTGCTGGAGGAATACATTGAGGAACGCAGCTATTCCCTGTTTCCGAGTATACTTTCTTCGGAAAGGCCAGACCGTGCAGCTTCTTTTTTGGAGGATGGCTATATCGTCTTGTTGATGGAGAACTCTCCAGATTGCTTGATATTGCCGGCCACCTTCTGGTCGTTTTTTCACAGCCCCGAGGATCATTATCTTAGATTCTTTTATGGGAATTTCACTAGGGCTTTAAGAATGTTTGCTTTATTCATTACTTTATTCACCTCTGCGATTTATATTGCAATCACAGCGTATCATGCAGAAATGGTACCTGCAGATTTATTGCTTGCGATTGCTTCAACGAGGGAGAAGGTTCCTTTTCCAGCGGTTATTGAGATTTTGATCATGGAATTTGCCTTTGAACTGATCCGGGAGGCTGGTCTTCGGGTGCCAAGTCCGATTGGCCCGACTATAGGAATTGTCGGGGCGCTAATCCTTGGACAGGCAGCAGTTGAGGCTAATATAATCAGCCCGATTGTTATTATCGTTGTTGCACTCAGCGGATTAAGTTCATTTGCAGTAAGTGATATTAGTTTGAATTTTGCAGTAAGGCTGATACGCTTCTTTTTTATTTTGAGTGCGGCGATGATGGGCATTTACGGCATGACCGCATTTTTTGTGGCCGGTCTATTTTATATGGTGTCGTTAAAATCTTTCGGTGTGCCTTATCTGGCCCCGATGTCCCCCGATTTTAAATCATCAAATGACACGATTTTCCGCAGGCTTACGAAGAATGAAAAGTTTAGGCCCGGGTTTTTAAAACCGGCTGACTTACAAAAAAAAGAGTGATGGAGTTTATGTGATGAAACAAAATAAGGGGAAAATAGGAATAAAAGAATACGTAGCGCTAATCTCTCTTTCTGTTGGTGCCAAGCTTAGTGACGATACCCCTTCTATTATTTTTGAAACTTCAAGAAATGCCGGCTGGATCTCTGTCATCTTAATCGCAATCTTGTCCTTGATTCCGATTATTGCACTTCTCAGGGTTTTCTCTGTACATAAGGAAAAGAATCTGCATGAGGTTATCATTCATTTGTTTGGAAAAATACTAGGGAATTTCATTTCAATCATTCTTTTAATTGGCGGAACAGCAGCGGTGATCATTGATTCAGGTGTGTATGTTGACATTATCGATACCATGTACTTTCCGATGACACCAACGATTGTCATTTACGCTATTCTGATGTTTGTCTGCGGGTATGGTGCAAAACGGGGAATCGAACAAATCGGCTCGGCATCATGGTTACTGTTTCCCTATATCAAAGTTACATTGCTTATAGCAATCATCTTCACTTTCATGGAAGGAAACAAAGGTTACATCTTTCCTATATGGGGTGAGGGATTGCTTGAAACGGCTAAAACGTCAGCAAAGTACGTTTCCATATATGCTGATTTTCTTTTTCTGGGTTTGATTGCTCCGCTTGTCACATCATTCAAAGACTTGAAAAAGGGAACGTTTCTATCGCTTTTTATTGTAACTCTGGAAATTAGCATTCCACTTGTCGCATTTGTGATGTTATTTGATTATACTACTGCTGAAATGCTTAATTACCCGTTTCACGAAATGATCCGTTATATACACATTGGCTTCATGGCAAATGTAGAAACCTTCTTTTTCCCTTTTTGGCTGGTTGCTACGTTTATAAGGTTCTCCTTTTATTTGTATCTTGTCGCAACATTGCTTGGAGGAATCTTAAAGATAAAAGAATTCGAATATCTTATTCCCTTATTAACAGCAATCATCTTGCTGATTGGAATCATACCTGAAAACCCTTCGATCACTTTATATTCAATGAGGAAAATAATCCTGGGGCTTCTGACTCCAGCTTTTATGACTTTACCGCTAACTATGTGGTTTCTGGCAAAAATCCGGGGGGATTTTAAGAATGAAACAACGAAAGACTTTAATTAAAATGATTATGCTTGTGGTTATGACTGCAGTTTTGCCAGGGTGCTGGGACCAACATGAAATTGACGAAAAGGCATATGTCATTGCAATTGGCTTAGATGAACATGAAGCAGAAGGAAAAGTGAAGGTCACCTATTTGATTGCTAATCCGGAGGTTGGGTCACAGCAAACAGGAGGCAGCAGCAACAGTGAATCTCCTGAAGAAATTATTACTGTCATTGCCGATGACTTTATTTCTTCGCGAAATATAGCTAATGCCGTAACTTCGAAAATCATCTCTTATGATCTCCTGAAGGTGATGGTTATATCGGAAGATTTAGCCTCAGATCAGAATTTTATC
>DMSR01000476.1 GCA_003457145.1 Bacillus sp. (in: firmicutes) | reverse complement strand
TCTTCGTTTTATGGAAAGAAACAAGAGCGGTCTGCGGATGCTGGATAATCGGCGTAGCGCCAATACTTCCACCTAGCGGGCCAACATTGCTGATCGTAAATGTCCCTCCGGCAATATCTTTGATACGCAGTTTGTCATCAAGAGCCATCTGAGTCAGCCTTTTCATTTCCTCATGTATTTGCTTCAAATTCTTCTGCTCCACATTCCGTATCACCGGGACAATCAACCCATCAGGTGTATCTACAGCCATTCCGATGTGATGCTCCTTCAACAGTTGGATACGTTCATTTTCTTCATCAAGCTTCGCATTGAATACAGGAAACTCCTTTAACCCGATTGACAGCGCTTTAATGAAGAAGGCGGTTGCTGAAATTGAGTTGCCGGAAGTCTTAATCTCCTTCCTGAAGCTAATTAACTGACTTACGTCAATCTCTTCAAAATGGGTGCAGTGTGGAATCGTATAGAGTGACTGGACCATCTTTTTCGCAATTTGCTTTCGACGGCCTCGGAACGGTATGGAACCGGCCTCCGTTCCATACGAATCCTTCAGAGCCTCCTTCCGAATGGCTGGGTTTTCAAAACCAAGTTCCGAAAGATTCAAAACCTCTCCTTCAGAACCTTGTTCCGAACCTTTCGCAGCCTTCCAATCGGAACCGCATTCCGAAACGTTCGGAGCCTCAGAATCTCTTGATTTTATAAAAGAAAGAACATCTTCATCCGTGATCCGCCCTGCTGGTCCGGAACCAGTAATTTCTATTAAATTTACATTATTTTCACGAGCGATTTTTCTCGTGTAAGGGGATGCAAGAATCCTTCTGGCTCCCTTAAATTCATTTCCTGATACATACCGTTCCACCGACCTATCCAGCAGACCATGTCCGTCGTTTAACTTTCTGGCAGGTTCTTCCTGGACATACACTGGCGCAACATTAAAGCCTTGTTGCCCGATAGCAGCGTCACCATTGCTCTGATGATCGACATCCTCGATGATCAATAACGTCGTGCCGACTTTGACGGTTTCACCAGGATTCAAAAGGATTTGCTTAACTATACCTGAACGGGGTGCCGGAATTTCCGCGGTCATTTTATCCGTCTGGACTTCCACAAGTGGGTCATCGGCCTTGACTATATCCCCTGCCTTGACCAAATAACAGTTAATATCTGCTTCTGTCATCCCTTCCCCAATATCATGGAGCTTTACTTCAACCATGGCACACCTCCTAAAACTTCATCACTTTCTCGATTGCAGCTGCGACTCTTTTCGGTGTAGGCAGATAATGGTCTTCGAATCCGAAATAAGGGACGGGTGTGTCAAAGCCTGTCACCCTTTCAGCAGGAGCCTTTTGATAAAGGAACGCTTCATCATTGATCAAGGAGATCAGGTCGTTCCCCGTTCCGCCAGTCGCATGGGCTTCATGGACAATAACCGTACGTCCGGTCTTTTGCACCGACTCAATGACCAGGTCTTTGTCGATCGGGTAAAGTGTTCTTAAATCAAGGACTTCACACTCTACTCCGTTTTTCTTCATGTCCTCAGCTGCCTTCATTACAACTGGAATCATTGCCCCCCAGGCAATCACAGTAACATTATCGCCTTCAGTCAGCTTCTTGCCTTTTCCGATTTCCACTGTATACTTGCCTACAGGTACCTCATCCCGCGAAGAACGGTAGCTTCTCATCGGTTCGAGAAAAAGCACAGGATCCGGATCCTCGATTGCCGCAATCATCAAGCCTTTTGCATCATAAGCATTCGACGGGCAGACCACCTTCATGCCTGGCATATGGGTAAAAAGTGATTCAGTACTGTCACAGTGAATTTCCGGTGCACGGACCCCTGCACCATATGGTGCGCGAATCACCATTGGCACGGTGAAATGGCCCATGGTCCTCATCCTCAGCCTTGAAGCATGCGTCATGATTTGTTCGTAGGCTGGATAAATGAAACCAAGGAATTGTATTTCAACAACCGGGCGAAAACCATTCACCGCCATTCCGATCGCTGCCCCGACAAATCCTGCCTCGCTCAATGGAGTGTCAACGACCCTGTCATCACCGTATTTCTCCTGCAGTCCATCTGTGGCCCGGAATACGCCTCCGTTTTTTCCAATGTCTTCCCCAAGCAGGATGACGTCCCTGCTTTCGCCAAGCATCGTATCAAGACCATCCGTAATCGCCTGGACAAGTGTCAGCGTCTTTGTCTGAAGTGCTGTCTTCATCACGCCTCGCCTCCGATCAGCTCAAGGTATTCCCGCTTTTGTTTTTCGATTGTCCAAGTCGGCTTCTCGAAAACATAATCAAAGATCATAGACGGATCAGCAACTGGGAAGCTCTCCATTTCCTGGACGGCTGACTCTATTTCAGCTGCTGCCTTTTCTTCCACATCCTTCACCCACACCTCATCAAAAACGCCTTCATTTTTCATCCAGCACTCCAGTCTGAGCAGGGGATCCGTTTCTAATCGCTTCAAGGCACTTTCACCCTGATCTCGGTACTTTGAAGCATCATCCGCCGTTGTATGGGAACCGTATCTCCAAGTCAGAGCTTCAATCAAGGTCGGGCCCTCCCCATTACGAGCCCGCTCGAGCGCTCTTTCTGTTTCGAGGCAGACGGCAAAGACATCATTCCCGTCAATCCGGACACCTGGGATGTCATAAGCAAGCGCCTTCTGGGCAATTGTAGCGGAATTCATCTGCTTGCTGATTGGAACGGAAATCGCATACTGATTATTTTGGCAAAAGTAAACGACCGGAGACTTAAACACACTGGCAAAATTCAGACCTTCGTGGAAATCCCCTTCTGAGGTTGCTCCATCACCGAAATAGCAAATCGCTGCGTTTTTTGTGCCCCTTTGTCTTTCAGCAAATGCAGCCCCTGCAGCATGGGGGAGTTGTGTTGCAATCGGTATTGCCGGAGGGAAAATCCTTTTTCCTTCCGGAGGCACACATCCTTCATTACGCCCATTCCAGAACAGCAAGATATTTCTCAATGAATGACCGAAAACCATAGCTGCGCCATGATCTCGGTAAGTCGGAAACATCCAATCTTCACCGCCAAGCGCCATGGCACTGCCAACCTGGGATGCCTCCTGCCCTTCAAATGGTGCGTATGTCCCAATCCTTCCCTGCCGCTGTAGGCTG
>DMSR01000115.1 GCA_003457145.1 Bacillus sp. (in: firmicutes) | reverse complement strand
CCCATCAACGCGCGGTTCGCGTCATCGTGCTCAAGGAACGGAACCAAAGAGGCCGCCACTGACACGATCTGAGCTGGAGACACGTCCATGTACTGGATGCGCTCTGCGCCGCACAAAATGGATTCGCCGTTTTCACGGGCAGACACCAAGTCGCCAGTCAGCTTGCCGTCTTTGTCCAGAGCCGCGTTGGCCTGAGCGATGACGTATTTGCCTTCTTCGATGGCGGACAAGTAATCGATGTCCATCGTCACTTTGCCGTCCACCACGCGACGGTATGGGGTTTCAATGAAACCGTACTCGTTCAAGCGGGCGTACAAAGCCAAAGAGTTGATCAAACCAATGTTTGGACCTTCCGGCGTTTCGATTGGGCACATACGTCCATAGTGGGAATAGTGAACGTCACGCACTTCGAATCCTGCGCGTTCACGTGTAAGACCCCCAGGTCCCAATGCAGAAAGACGCCTTTTATGTGTTAATTCAGCCAGCGGGTTTGTCTGGTCCATGAACTGTGAAAGCTGGGAGCTTCCAAAGAATTCTTTGATGGACGCGATTACCGGGCGAATATTAATCAATTGCTGCGGTGTAATCGTATTTGTATCCTGGATGGACATTCTTTCACGGACTACACGTTCCATTCTGGACAAACCAATTCTGAATTGGTTCTGAAGCAATTCGCCTACTGAGCGAAGGCGTCTGTTTCCAAGATGGTCAATATCATCCGTATCGCCTACACCATGCAATAAGTTAAAGAAGTAACTGATTGAAGATATGATATCAGCCGGCGTGATGTTTTTGATTGGTTCAGGAACATATGCATTCCCAAGAACACTAATCTCTTTTTCACCTTCATCATTCGGAGCATAAATCTTAATGCTTTGCAGAGTGACATCCTCTTCCACGACGCCGCCGTAAGGGCTAAAGCTCTTAAAGCCTACATTTTTCTCCAGGAAAGGCAGGACCTTATCCAATGTACGACGGTCCAGGGTCACGCCTTTTTCTGCTACGATTTCTCCAGTTTCAGGATCGACTAATGTTTCAGCAAGCTTCTGTCCGAATAGACGATTCTTAATATGAAGTTTCTTGTTAATTTTATAACGCCCTACGTTAGCAAGGTCATAGCGCTTCGGATCAAAGAATCTTGAGACCAACAGGCTCTTAGCATTGTCAACTGTAGGCGGCTCGCCAGGACGGAGGCGTTCGTAAATTTCAAGCAACGCTTTTTCCGTACCTTCGGTGTTGTCTTTTTCAAGAGTGTTTCGGATATATTCGTTATCACCGATCAAATCAATGATTTCTTGATCAGAGCCGAACCCTAATGCACGCAAAAGAACCGTAACAGGGAGCTTCCTCGTACGATCTATCCTTACATATACAACATCCTTGGCGTCAGTTTCATATTCTAACCAAGCGCCGCGGTTCGGAATAACGGTAGCTGAGAATCCTTTTTTACCATTCTTATCTAATTTTCCGCTGTAGTACACACTAGGTGAACGAACCAGCTGGGAAACGATAACCCTTTCAGCTCCATTGATAACAAACGTTCCAGTTTCTGTCATAAGCGGGAAATCGCCCATGAAGACATCCTGGTCCTTTACTTCCCCTGTTTCCTTATTCACAAGGCGGACCTTCACTCGCAACGGAGCGGAGTAAGTAACGTCTCTTTCTTTCGATTCTTCTACTGGATATTTCGGTTCGCCAAGACTGTAATCGATAAACTCAAGCGATAAGTTACCAGTAAAGTCCTCAATCGGTGAAATGTCATGAAACATTTCACGAAGGCCCTCATCAAGAAACCACTGATAAGAAGAGCTTTGGATTTCAATTAGATTCGGCAATTCCAAAACTTCACTGATGCGAGCATAACTTCTACGTTGGCGGTGTCGTCCATACTGAACTAGTTGACCTGTCAACTGATTCACCCCTCAAATAAAGCGTTATTATTCATCTATCCATGTCTTGTCCATGAAGTTTCCTCCATTTCAAAAGACAAAAAGAAAAAGGGTTTTCTCTTAAAAACCACATTTCCAGCAACGAACAATTATTTTGTTAGTTTTCCCTTTACGACCAAAATTATACAACTTTCGATTAAATTAGCATACGAAAGGAAACTAATATATTGGCATTTTATAATATTAACATAGCGGATTTATCACGTCAAGATTTTACAGATTTGAGAATAAAGTATCCTTTACTTTTGGCAACGATGTCTACTTGCCCGAACAATTCTCTCATTTTTTCCATAGCGGAAGGTGCGCCCTGCTTTTTTTGGATAACAACCCAAAGCTCGCCGTCATCATCAATGTGCTTGAAACTTTGTTCAAAAATATCATGCACTACCTTTTTCCCTGCCCGGATCGGAGGGTTGGTAAGAATAGCATTGAATCGCTTTTCTTCCACAGATAAAAGACGATCACTTTCATATATCTTCACATTGTCAATCTTATTCTCCGCAGCATTTTCCTTCGCAAGGGAAATCGCTCTTTCGTTAACATCCACCATGTGAACAGCCGCTTCCGGATATGCCTTTGCGAGCGAAAGCCCGATCGGTCCATAACCGCACCCGACATCAAGGATTAAGCCAGCACCATCCTTCAATTCAAAACTCTCAATTAATAGCCGTGAACCAAAATCGACTTCACTCTTCGAAAAAACGCCGCTATCCGTTTTAAATCTGAAGCTATTGCCTTTTAATTCACTTTGCCATTTTACAGGATTACTTTCAATGCCAGGTTTTTTGGAGTAATAATGCTCTGTCAAAATCTCTCACCTCCACGGGGAATTAATCGAAGAATGCGATGCGATTGCGAGTTGCATTGCTCTGTGCGGTATTATAAACGATAGAAAATCAAAAAGCAAAAGTAGTGGAAAGGTTAAAAAAAGCCCGCTGTAGCAGCGAGCTTTTTAGGTTCATTACTTAACTTCGACGTTAGCTCCAACTTCTTCAAGCTTAGCTTTAAGCTCTTCAGCTTCTTCTTTAGAAATGCCTTCTTTAAGAGCTTTAGGAGCGTTGTCAACAACTTCTTTAGCTTCTTTAAGACCAAGGCCAGTGATTTCACGTACAACCTTGATAACTTTGATCTTCTGGTCGCCAGCAGATGCAAGAACTACGTCAAATTCAGTTTGCTCTTCAACAGCAGCTCCAGCAGCTCCACCCATCATAGCAACTGGTGCAGCAGCAGTTACGCCGAATTCTTCTTCGATTGCTTTTACTAGATCGTTAAGTTCTAAAACAGTCATATTTTTAACTGCTTCAATGATTTGTTCTTGAGTCATGATTATTTTCCTCCTTGAAATTGGTTAGTTTTTTTATTGTTAAACCGTAAAAATTAACTTACGCGCCTTGTTCTTCTTTCTGTTCCGCAACTGCCTTTGTAGCAAGAGCAAGATTGCGAATTGGTGCTTGAAGTACGCTGAGTAGCATAGAAAGTAAACCTTCGCGAGACGGTAGGTCTGCAAGGGCCTTGATTTCTTCTACTGTAACGATGTTGCCTTCAACCACGCCCGCCTTGATTTCAAGAGCGTCATGCTTTTTAGCGAACTCGTTTAGAATTTTCGCAGGTGCTACTACATCTTCAATACTGAACGCGATTGCGTTAGGACCAGTTAAAGATCCATTCAGGTCAGATAGTTCAGCAGCATCAGCAGCACGGCGTGTCATAGAGTTTTTGTAAACTTTGAATTCTACGCCAGCTTCACGAAGCTCTTTACGAAGTTCAGTTACTTCAGAAACTGAAAGTCCACGGTAATCAACAACAATTGTTGATTTGCTTTCTTTAAGTTTGCCAGCAATTTCGTCAACGATTTGCTTTTTCACTTCAATAACTTTGCTCATCCTTACACCTCCTGTAGATTTCTGCATTTATACCGAACAAATAAAAACCTCCGTATCTAAGGCAGACACGGAGGAAGTATACAATAGCAAGAGTGTTGCTCTATCGTATGACCTCGGCAGGTTATTAAGCTATAAGCCCCTGCTGTCTGCGGTACAAATGTAATTTTATTTTAACAACAAGAAACATTGTATCTCACGCTTCCTGGATTGTCAATGCTATTATTTTACAGTTGAAGGATCTACTTTAACGCCAGGTCCCATAGTAGTAGAGACAGTAACGTTCTTCATGTAAGTTCCTTTAGCTGCGGCAGGCTTTACCTTCATCATCGTTTCGAAGATCGTGTTGAAGTTTTCAACAAGCTTCTGGTCTTCGAAAGAAACTTTTCCGATAGGCACGTGAATGTTACCAGACTTGTCTACGCGGTACTCTACTTTACCTGCTTTGATTTCATTAACAGCTTTCGTTACATCGAAAGTAACTGTTCCTGTTTTAGGGTTTGGCATTAAGCCTTTAGGTCCCAATACGCGACCAAGCTTACCAACTTCACCCATCATGTCAGGTGTAGCAACGATTACATCAAAGTCGAACCAACCTTGTTGGATTTTGTTGATGTATTCAGCATCGCCAACATAATCTGCGCCAGCAGCTTCTGCTTCTTTCATTTTTTCGCCTTTAGCGAATACTAGGACACGCTGAGTTTTACCAGTTCCGTTTGGAAGCACAACTGCTCCACGGATTTGCTGGTCAGCTTTCTTAGGGTCTACACCCAAACGGAAAGCAGCTTCGACAGTCGCGTCAAATTTCACAGTGCTTGTCTTTTTAGCAAGCTCAACTGCTTCTGCAATTGTATATGCTTGAGAGCGGTCTACAAGCTTAGCAGCTTCAAGATACTTTTTACCTTTTTTAGCCATTTTTATTTCCTCCTATATTGTGGTTTTAGCGGAATAACCTCCCACGACGAAAAGCGGAGGCGCCTTGGTCAGCCCCTGACAAGCGCCGCCCGTCAAAAACGCCACGACTGTGGCTGACGGGCCGAAGCGACTCGAGTGGCTGGGCGCCGGAGCTAGACAACGAAAAAGCACTGGCACCAACGGCCAGGCCGGACAGATAAAAGGTTGCGAATGAAATCAAATTCAGCTTCGCAACCCCAATCAATCCTTTGCATGCAAAAATTAGTCTTCGATCGTGATACCCATACTGCGAGCAGTTCCTTCAACCATACGCATAGCTGCTTCAACGCTAGCTGCATTAAGGTCAGGCATTTTCTGTTCAGCAATTTCACGTACTTTATCACGCTTGACTGTTGCTACCTTATTACGGTTTGGTTCACCAGAACCAGACTGGATTCCAGCTGCTACTTTCAAAAGAACTGCAGCAGGAGGAGTTTTCGTAATAAATGTAAATGAACGGTCTTCAAAAACCGTAATTTCAACAGGAATGATTAATCCAGCTTGATCAGCTGTGCGAGCATTAAACTCTTTACAGAATCCCATGATATTCACACCGGCTTGACCTAGTGCAGGTCCAACTGGTGGTGCCGGATTGGCTTTACCAGCAGGGATTTGCAATTTAACCATCTTAATTACTTTTTTAGCCACGAGACACACCTCCTTAAAGTCCGTGATGTGGTAATAGGGGCTTCCCCCTCCCACTCATAACAAAAGTCTTTATATGAAAATAAAGAACTTGACATATATCTGTCAATCGTCCAAGACATACTGACCTATGAAATATTAACACTTTTTAAAATTGATTTCAAGCTATTTCAAATTATAATTTTTTAATCTGTGAAAATTCAAGCTCCACCGGAGTGTCACGGCCAAACATATTAACAAGCACTTTAAGCTTTGCTTTATCCTTATCGATCTCTTCAATCGTTCCGGTAAAGTTGTTAAACGGCCCTTCGCTTACCTGGACTGTTTCGCCAAGCTCGAAATTAATATCGACTTTCTTTTCTTCCACGCCCATGCGCTTAAGGATCATCACGACTTCATCAGGCAATAACGCTGTTGGCTTCGAGCCAGAACCTGCAGAACCGACAAAACCAGTTACACCAGGAGTATTTCGCACGACATACCATGAATCATCCGTCATGACTAACTCAACTAGAACATACCCAGGGAATGTTTTGCGTTTAACCACTTTCTTCTTGCCATTCTTAAATTCGGTTTCTTCATCTTCAGGTACAACAACGCGGAAGATTTTATCTTGCATGCCCATTGTTTCAACACGCTTTTCAAGATTCGTCTTCACCTTATTTTCATAACCTGAGTAAGTATGGACCACATACCAATTTTTTTCCATCTTCGAGGACTAAATCGTCCGTCCCTCCCCACATCAAAATGCATAGACGCATCACCAGAAAAGCGCAAGCGCCTTAGTCAGTCATAGCCAGCCGCTGATCTGATTGCAAATTTTTCAAGCAAATGAAAAAACCCGTTATCCGGGCTTTTAACTTGTCCTGCGTTATATTCTCCATTATACCATGAGTTCTTAGTGGTTATTCAAGAATTACGCGAATCAATTCAGAAATACCAAGGTCTAACACCGCAAAGAATACAGCAGCAAAAGCAACCGTAGCCAAAACCGTAATTGTATAACGAGTCAGCTCTTTACGCTTTGGCCAGCTGACCTTCCTCATTTCACGTCCAACTTCACTGAAAAAATTAGTGATGCGCTGCATTTTGTAACCTCCAACTTATCGGAATTCCATTTGATCTATCTGAGAACGTTATCTCGTTTCCTTATGAACTGTATGTGCACCGCAATTGCTGCAGTGGTTTTTCAGCTCAAGGCGCTCGGTTTGCGTATCTTTATTGCTCGTTGTGGAATAATTGCGTGTACCGCAGTCCACACAAGCAAGAATCACTTTTTTATTCATGCTAACACCCAAGCTCTTTCGTCTTTCGATATTTTCATTTATAAAACAAGGGACTAACCTTTGTCATAGGATAATAGAGCCCCTATCAGTATTTCAACCCTTGTATCCGTAAACAACATATACGAAATAACTATATAATATCTTTAAAAATGTAACACGGCTGCTAGATTGTGTCAATAAGTGGTTCTAAGTTTGAAAGTCAGTTTTGTGGCTATTTTTTGGCAATTTAACTTACACTGACAACTCTCTTAGCTCCAGATATCTCTCAAGCTTCCGTTTAACTCTCTGAAGGGCATTGTCTATTGATTTTACGTGCCGGTTTAATTCCTCAGAAATTTCCTGATAGGATTGTCCGTCCAAATATAGAGCCAGCACTTTTCTTTCCAGGTCGCTCAGCAGCTCTGACATTTTCACTTCGATCTGGTCAAATTCTTCCTGGTTAATGAATAATTCCTCGGGATCCATCACTTTAGCGCCAGATAATACATCCATCAATGTCCTGTCCGACTCTTCATCGTAGATTGGCTTGTCCAATGAGACATACGAATTCAACGGGATATGTTTTTGCCTTGTAGCGGTCTTGATTGCCGTAATGATTTGCCGGGTGATGCAGAGCTCAGCAAATGCCTTGAATGAAGTCAGCTTGTCCTCGCGGAAATCACGGATTGCCTTATATAAACCAATCATTCCTTCTTGCACGATATCCTCTTTGTCCGCACCAATCAAAAAGTAGGACCGTGCCTTAGCTCTGACAAAATTTCTGTATTTGTGAATCAAAAAATCAAGCGCATCACTTTCTCCTCTGTGCACCGCTTCTACAATCTCTTCATCCTCTAATAATAAATAGACCTCATTTGTTCGATTCCCGATGTCAGCACTCATCTTGATCCCCCCGCCCGCACATACATACAGATAGTAAATATTATACAGCAGGCTTTTTTCAGGCGTCAACAGGTCATTGCTGTCCTCTGCGCCATTTTTCGAAAATTTCTGCCACTTCTTCTGTAAGCGGTATCTTGGAGCTGGGCTTTTTTTCTTGAATGATCTTGACCTTTTTTTCAATTTTCTTCTCGATCAAACTTGTTTCTGTCAACAGCTCTCTTGCTGATTTCCTTAAGGCTCCCTGTCCAAAAATCGCCCATTGCTCGGTGAAATCTGAGGTGGCTACATGGATTTGTGTTTTCCGATTGTTAAGTGCTATTGCTAACCTTTCAATTCGTTCATCAGCAGTTTCACTTTCTTTTGTAAAAATAACTTCTATTTTGTAATTTTTATATTTTTTTTGTGTGCCTGAAACAAAATGCGCATCAAAAACAATGATTACACGAAAACCTGTATAGGCCTGATATTCGGCCATGATTTCTACCAGCCGGTCCCTGGCAGCTGAAAGTTCCCTCTTTTTAAGAGCGTTCAATTCTGGCCATGCACCGATGATGTTGTAGCCGTCAACAAGCAGGATGTCCATCCCTAATCCCCTAGCGGGTGCCTTTTACGAAAAACTTCATACATCAGCAGTGCTGCAGCAACAGACGCATTTAACGAGGTAACGTGTCCTGCCATTGGAAGGCTTAACAGGAAATCACACTTATCGCGGATCAGCCTGCCCATTCCTTTTCCTTCACTGCCGATTACCAGGCCTAGAGGGAGGGTTC
>DMSR01000405.1 GCA_003457145.1 Bacillus sp. (in: firmicutes) | reverse complement strand
CAGGGCCTCTTCAGCATGTGTGGATGATGGCAGCAGCCTATTTATTGTTCTTGGGTGGCATATTCCCTGAAAAATGGTATACCTTGTTCATTGAATACAATTTGATGGTATTATTGTTCAACTTGCTGCCGATATGGCCGCTCGATGGCGGCAAATTGATTTTTATCCTCATGTCCATGAACTCACCCTTCCAGGAAGCTCATCTACGGACATTGTATCTATCTGTTGGTTCGCTGATCATTTTCTCTGCGATTCTCCTCTTCATTGCACCTTTAACGTTGAATGTCTGGGTGATTATCGCTTTTCTGGCGTTTTCGATTCATTTTGAATGGAAACAAAGGAAGTTTATATTCATGCGATTTCTAATGGAAAGGCATTACGGAAAGCAGGCCGAGTTCATCAGGCAGCTTAAACCAATCAATGTCGTTGAGAACGAGGAGGTCGGACATGTACTTGAAAAATTCCAGCGTGGCTGCAAACACCCTATTGTGATAAAGACTCTCAATGGCAAAGAAACGGTAATAGATGAAAATGAATTGCTTCACGCATTTTTCACTGAGAAGCTAATGTCTGCGAAAATTGGAGATTTGCTTTACACCTACTAAACATAAGATAATAACAGTAGCGGGTTCTCTTATCCCGCTGCATTTTTTTGTGCAATTTTACCCAAGAGGGAATAAGCGGGCGACAAGGATAGAACAATATCGCCTATCGTATAGGAGAAAAAATGGAACAGTTAATAATTAATACCACATCGAGCGAAAAGCGCTTTGCGTTAATAAAGGATGGCATGGTCGAAAATATTTATATCGAACAACCTGGACAGCAATCACAAGTCGGCAGCATTTATCTGGGAATTATTGAAAGAGTCATTCCGGGCATGAATGCAGCCTTTGTCAATTTCGGAGAAGAACAGAGCGGCTTTTTGCCAAAGGATAAGCTGCCTGGTTACGTACAATTGGCACCGGAACAAAAGGCTCCTTCCTCAATCTCTTCTTTAGTTCATCAGGGAGAGAAATTACTTGTTCAAATTGAAAAGGATGCAGCTGGAACAAAAGGGGCAAGGCTGACGGGAATCATTGAAATCCAGGGCAACAATTTAGTCTACATGCCGAATGGAAAATATGTAGCAGTATCAAAGAAAGCAGACTCTCCTGAGGTGCGGGACAAGTGGAGGGAATTTGCAAACGAATTGAAAACGGCAGAAGAAGGATTGATTTTCAGGACTGAAAGCTTAAAGCAAAGCGAGGAAGCGATCACTCGCGAGTGGGACGAGCATCGAGCACAATACCAGGAAATTCTGAGGGTGACCGATGGAATGAAGAAGCCTGGAATTGTTTATAAAAGGGAGTATTTTTTTGACCAGGTTTATTCAGCTGTATCACGACTTAAAGAGGGAGCAGTCATCGTTGACAGTCTTGAACTGAAGAAAAAGTTAGAACCTCTTTTAGGGAATACTGACAATAAAAAAGTCATTTTCTATAATGATAGAGAAAATATTTTTTCGGCTTATAAAATTGAACAAGAAATTGACCGGCTTTTAAAGAGAATTGTCTGGCTTGATAAGGGTGCATACATGGTCATAGATCAAGGGGAAGCTTTGACAATGATCGACGTAAATACCGGAAAGTTTTCAGGAAAAACCAATCTGCGGGACACAGTTATTAAAACCAATATGAATGCAGCAGCAGAGGCGGCCCGGCAAATGAAGCTCAGGGACCTGGCCGGAATCATCCTGATCGACTTCATTGATATGCAGGATAGCAGGGATCGTGAAATGGTATTGAATGTTATGCGGGCTGGCCTCCAGCAGGACGACCGCCGGTCAAGGATAATTGGTTTTACGGAACTTGGTATATTACAGCTGACGAGAAAAAAAACAAAACAGTCAATCGCAGAAATGTTAACGGAAAAATGTGAAACATGCGGAGGTACAGGGCATGTCCTAAGTGTGGAAACAATGGCATATCGACTGGAAAGAGAGCTTTGGGAATACCGGAATGCAGACCATGAAGCAGTCCTGGTTTCGGCAACGAAGGAGGTCATCGAGCATCTATCAGGTGATGGGGATATCCATAAATCAAGGCTTGNNTGAATATAAGATCATCAAATTTGGAGATTCAGCAGAACTATCCGAGAGATAACCAATTAATTTCCGTGAATAGTGAATGCTTCTGGAATAATCGCCAAATATTATATTGACACTTTGGTTCGGTATATGGTAGGATTTTAATGTTATTGTTTGTAGCACCCGTGCTACAACCGCACACAACAGGTTTTAAAGTTTTGCTTTCCGCAAACGCCTGCTGATGGCGAGTCTGAGTCTTATGAGGAGGTGCAATGGAATGTACGCAATTATCGAAACAGGTGGCAAGCAAGTAAAGGTAGAAGCAGGACAAGCAATCTACATTGAAAAGCTTAACGCTGAAGAAGGCGCAACAGTTACTTTTGACAAAGTTCTTTTTGTTGGTGGCGAAACTGTTAAGGTTGGCAGCCCAGTAGTAGAAGGCGCAACTGTAACAGCGAAAGTTGAGAAGAATGGCCGTCAAAAGAAAATCACTGTTTTCAAGTACAAGGCGAAAAAGAACTACCATAAAAAGCAAGGTCATCGTCAGCCTTACACAAAAGTTGTGATTGAACAAATCAACGCTTAAGGCGGAATCATATGATTCGAGCAACGATTAACCGTACAAAATCCGGAAGCATCCAATCGTTTACGATTAGCGGCCACGCGGGATTTGCTGCTCATGGAAGTGATATTGTCTGTGCAGGTGTTTCTGCCGTATCATTCGGGGCTGTGAATTCTATCATTTCACTGACAGGTATAACCCCTGACATTGAACAGGGAGCGGATGGCTTTCTCCGCTGTGATATCCCAGGCAATTTGCCTAAGGAAACACAGGAGAAAATACAATTGCTGCTTGAAGGCATGGTCGTTTCATTGCAAACGATGGAGAGAGATTACGGAAAGCATATAAAATTAACCTTCAAACAGTAGGAGGTGGAACAAAATGTTAAGATTAGATCTTCAATTCTTCGCTTCTAAAAAGGGAGTAGGTTCAACTAAGAACGGACGTGACTCAATCTCTAAGCGCCTTGGCGCTAAGCGTGCAGATGGTCAATTCGTATCTGGTGGTTCTATCCTTTACCGTCAGCGCGGAACTAAAATCTACCCAGGTGTAAACGTGGGTAAAGGTGGAGATGACACTCTATTCGCTAAAGTTGACGGCGTCGTTAAATTCGAACGTCTGGGCCGTGACCGCAAGCAAGTAAGTGTTTATCCTGCAGCTCAAGAAGCGTAAGCCTAAGAGAAGCCCTAACCACTGCGGTTAGGGTTTTCTTGTTTTTGGTTGACAGTGGGGTTGTGTAAGCAAAATCGAAATCTATTATATACCCAATTCGTTCGATAGATAAATCAAGGTAAATTAAAGCCGGCTTTCATATTGGTGCTGGTCCAACACAATGAATTGGGTAAAAAATCCTGATTTTCTAAATGAAGAACATATATACATAATTTGCTTACGCCGTATGGCTTTTTTGTTATACTTACACCAAGCAGACTTATGAGTAGGAGTATGTTTATGAAAAAAGAGTGGGATACAATCGAGGTTTTGCGTCACGCACGCCATGATTGGATGAATCAGCTTCAATTAATTAAAGGCAATCTATCTCTGAACAAAGTGGATCGGGCTAAAGAAATCATTGAAGATATCATCATGGGAGCAAGGCAGGATGCAAAGCTATCTAATTTACATCTACCTCAATTCGCCTCTTCGTTGTTAACCTGCAATTGGGAGAACCATTTTTTTCAATTGGAATATGAAGTAATGGACTCTCAAAACTTCCACAGACTTGATGATCAGCAATTGGCCAACTGGACAAAGCTGCTATTTGAAGCCCTTGATGCTTCTATAGAACCTTATCAGGACAATCATCTTTCAGTTACAGTCGATTCACAGGATAAAGGTATTGGGTTCTTTTTTGATTTTAGCGGAATAATAAATGATAAAAATCGCATAGAAAGCTTTTTAGCCCATCAGCAAGGAGACGGTATGAAAATCATTTCCAAAGGTGTAATAGATGGGGAATTAACGATTGAAGTTTTTATGGATTCCCTCTAGGGAATCATAGAAATGCGGCTCATAGTGAATGTGTGGGCAATTATGAGAATCGACAGGGTTTTTCTTACCCTGGGCTTTTTGAAAAAGGCGATTAACAAAAATCAGACAGGTGGTAATGACATAATGTTTGTCGATCAGGTTAAGATTTATGTAAAAGGTGGCGACGGCGGTGATGGGATGGTTGCTTTCCGTCGTGAAAAATATGTGCCGAAAGGCGGTCCAGCCGGCGGAGACGGTGGAAACGGCGCTAATGTGGTTTTCGAGGTTGAAGAAGGCTTGCGTACGCTGATGGATTTCAGATATCAACGCCATTTTAAAGCTCCGCGCGGTGAGCACGGGATGTCGAAGAACCAGCATGGCAAGAACTCCAAGGATATGGTTGTAAAGGTTCCGCCAGGTACAATTGTGACTGATGCAAAAACAGGGATCGTGATAGCCGATTTGACGGAACACGGCCAGCGCGCTGTCATTGCAAAAGGGGGACGTGGCGGACGCGGAAATTCCCGCTTTGCTACACCGGCAAACCCAGCCCCAGAGCTTTCTGAAAAGGGGGAACCAGGGCAGGAAAAAGACATCGTCATGGAATTGAAGCTTCTTGCCGATGTTGGATTGGTTGGTTTCCCGAGTGTTGGCAAATCAACTTTATTGTCGGTAGTTTCAGCAGCAAGGCCAAAGATTGCAGAGTATCACTTCACGACCGTTGTTCCCAATTTAGGTATGGTAGAGACAGATGATGGCAGAAGCTTTGTGCTAGCAGATTTACCAGGTCTTATTGAAGGAGCGCATTCAGGGGTAGGACTTGGACACCAGTTCTTGCGTCATATCGAACGCACCCGTGTCATCGTCCATGTGATTGATATGGCTTCAACCGAAGGCCGTGACCCTTATGAGGATTATTTAACGATCAATAATGAGTTGAAGGAATATAATTTGAGGCTTACTGAAAGGCCGCAGGTGATTGTCGCCAATAAAATGGACATGCCTGAAGCAGATGAGAATTTGGCTGCTTTTAAAGAAAAGCTGGGTAATGAACATCCCATCTTCCCAATCTCTGCGGTGACAAGAGAAGGACTTCGTGAATTGGTATTCGCGGTAGCTGACTTGGTTGAAAAAACACCAGAGTTCCCTCTTGTAGAGGAAGTTGAATTAGATACGGATGTTAACCGTGTCATGTATAAGCACGAGAAAGCAGAACAGGAATTTCAAATTACCCGCGAACCAGATGGAACCTTTGTCATTTCCGGCGACAGTATAGAAAGGCTATTTAAAATGACTGATTTCTCAAGGGAGGAATCCATCAGAAGGTTTGCCCGTCAAATGCGAGGAATGGGAATTGATGAGGCCCTTCGCCAAAAAGGAGCAAAAGACGGAGACACTGTGAAGCTTCTAGAGTATGAATTTGAATTCGTGGAATAGTCGCAGGCTTTACGAAAAAGTCTTACTACACTGACCCTGAGCTGGCCGTGATGATCATTGGGATTTTATCGGTCAGTGCTGGCTTGCGCTTTTTTTACTTTATGAGAAAGTATAAACTTCTTGCACTATGATTAGTGTCTAAGCTCAATCGGCCCAGCCCCTCGAGACACTACGCTTCGCTAGGTTGAAGTCAAAGAAGGACTTCATCGGTCGCCCACCGACGGATACGGTGACATAGTGGGAAGTTGCCACTGGGCGTGGCGTTTGTAGTCGGCCAGTGCTTGCGGGGGCTGACCAAAGCGCTGCGCTTTGCTAATGAGGAGGAAACATGAAGGAAAATCAATTGGATAAAAAGTTTTTCCTCGTTCGGGAAGATGTCCTGCCGGAAGCGATGAAGAAAACGCTTGAAGCAAAAGAAATGATTGAACGGGGAAAGGCAGAATCAGTATGGGATGCAGTCCAGCGGGTGGATTTAAGCAGAAGTGCTTTTTATAAATATCGGGATACTGTTTTCCCGTTCCATACAATTGTAAAAGAACGAATTATTACGCTTTTTTTTCAGCTCGAGGATCGTTCAGGCACATTATCGGAACTGTTAGGGACCGTGGCTTTCACGGGATGCAACGTCCTCACAATCCATCAAACAATTCCGTTACAGGGAAGGGCCAACGTCACCTTGAGTTTAAATGTTACGGAAATGAGAGTAGAACTGGACGAGCTGCTTGCGAAATTGAAGAGGCTCGAATTCGTGGAAAAAGTGGAAGTGCTCGGTTCGGGTGCTTGATCTTTTTCTGATTTTAATCAGAGAGAAATGTGGTTTCGTTTTATGGGAGGGATAGGTTTGAAAATTGGATATCTTGGTCCAAAGGCGACATTTACAGATTTAGCGGCCCGCCAATTGTTCTATGAAGCGGAAAGGGTTCCCTTCGTGAGCATTCCAGAGTGTATGGATGCTGCTGCTTCAGGGGAAATAGATGCAGCGATTGTCCCGCTGGAAAATTCAATTGAAGGATCTGTGAACATCACCATTGATTATTTGGTCCATGAAGCAGAGCTGGAAATTGTTGGTGAGGCTGTAGTTCCAATAAAGCAGCACTTGCTTGTGCATCCTGAGAATAAGGACCGTTGGCATGAAGCTGAGCTAATCTGCAGCCATTCCCATGCGCTTGCACAGTGCCATAAGTTCCTGCATAAAGAATTCAAAGGAATTCCTGTAGAAAACATGTCTTCTACTGCTGCCGCTGCAATGTATGTTAAAGAACATTCTGGGATGAATATTGCGGCAGTTGCGAATGGATTGGCGGCAGATGAGTATGGTCTTTTCAGAGCAAAAGAAAATGTCCATGATTACAGTTATAACCATACCGTTTTTGCGGTTCTTACAAAAGAAGGCCATACCATTAACCTGGAATCATCCGAAGACTTTAAAACAACATTGATGATCACACTTCCTTCGGATCACGCGGGTGCCCTCCATCAAGTATTATCAGCTTTTTCCTGGAGAAAGCTCAATCTGTCAAAAATAGAATCAAGACCGATGAAGACTGGTCTTGGAAAGTACTTTTTCATAATCGATATCAACTTAAAAATGGATGAGGTATTGATACCAGGAGCAATCGCTGAATTAGAGGCTCTTGGTTGCAGTGTCAAGCTTCTTGGCAGCTATTCATGCTATAGGATGTAAATTAACAATCATATCGTAAAAATAAAGATCCATCAGTGATGGATCTTTTTCTTTTTCGGCTATCGAATGCTCTGTAACTTTAAAATCAAGGCAAATAATCAATAGTAACTATTCCAGCTCAACAAGGAAATTCGCTTTTTTTAATGCTTCCTCAGCATCATCCAAGGCTCTTTCAGTCAAAGCTGAGATGGTGTGCAAGTGTATGCCATCAGTAAGTTCAGATAAATACGCTGCTTTTGTAGATTGAATCTTTTCCATAAATTGTTTGACCTCCTGGCGATTGGATACCATGATGGATGCTGTTAAATCTCCGTATACAGGGTGTTCGATTTTTACATCCTTTACAGTGACACCATGATCGACAAGAAGTGTCAGTTCCTCCTCTGTCCTCCCGGGAGGGTGGGAACAGGCAATCGTTCGTTCCGCACCGACAGGATTGGAAGCTGGCATATATAAATATCCCTGACTTGTGGCAATAATCGGTTCGTTCTTCGCTTTCAGCAAGGTGATATCGCCAACGATTACCTGTCTGCTGACATTCGTAATTGATGCAAGTTCACTTCCGGTGATAGGGTGTCTGCTCTCCTGCAATCGTTTAAGGATGTAATCTCTGCGTTCATCCCCGAGGATTTTAATGGGTTCCTTCATAATTCCGATCCTCTCCTTCTATCTTCATTCGTGAATTTTACCATAAATGCTGCCATAGTTAAACTTTGGAAGGAAGCCTGGAAAGATCAGAAAGTATCGTTGCAAGCTTTTCTACATCTTCGATTTTGGTATCTTTCCCAAATGAAAGCCTAAAAAACTCTTTTGCTTCCTTCCCCGTTATTCCCATTGCCGTCATCGTCCTGGCAGGTGACTCCATTCCAACATGACAGGCAGTGCCTGTTGAAATGGCAAAGCCTTTCTTATTGCATTCAAGCATAACAAATTGCCCTTCAAGCCCCTTAATTCCCATCCCGACAATGCCTGAAAGCTGGTCATCTCCAACAGTTCCGAAAATATGAATATTATCACTTGCCTTTTCAATCGCAGTAATTAAACATGTTCTAAGTCTTCTTCCCCGGTCTGCTTCCTCCTGCATTGCCGAATGAATTTTTTGGGCAGCTGCAATCATGGAAGCGACTCCCGGGACATTGACCGTTCCTGGCCTGAAACCTTTTTCATGGGCGGTTCCTGGTATATAAGGCTTCCAAGCGACCCTTGGATTAATATAGGCAGCCCCAACGCCTTTTGGACCATAAAACTTATGCCCGGATAGAGACAGGGCATCTACCGATTGGGCGATGTTTTCAATCGGTATTTTAGCAAAGGTTTGCACGCAGTCACTGTGCAAAAGGATGTGGTGTTTGCGGCAAAGTGCACTGATTCCTGCTAATGGCTGAATTGTTCCAATTTCCGGATTTCCATGTTGGATGGATATAAGAACCGTTTCTGCTTTAACAGCAGCGACAACACTTTCAAGCTCAATTTGCCCGGTTTTGTTTAAAGGAAGATAAGTTACTTCCCAGCCAACTGTTTCGAGCTTTTTTAAAAGATTATAGACAGAGGAGTGTTCTGCTTCGCCAGTAATGATGTGTTTCCCGCTTTTTTTTGGAGCAGATAGCAGTGACATGAGTCCGAGAAAATTTGCTTCAGATCCTCCACTTGTAAAATAAACACCCGCACTTTCTACTCCGAGCATCTTGGCTAATTCCTGCCGGCAGCCTTCCAAAAGGTTTGATGCGGCCCCGCCAGTTTCGTGGAGGCTTTGGCTATTTCCAAAATAATCGATAGAAGCACGGACAAATATATCCGCGGCATCTCTATCGAGTGGACAAGAAGCCGCATAATCAAAATATTTCATCGCTTATCTCCAGATTCATTTTTGACGTATTGGAGGGTCTTTTCATCTAATGTTTTTATTTATGAATACACCCCAATTAAAAGTTCTTGTCAACAGTGTAAAACTGTGTAAATATATATGTCAAGACACCTGTTAATCCAGGAGGCTATAAAACTATGAAACAAACAGATGTAATCATCATTGGAAGCGGCATTGCCGCATTGCAATTAGCCAATAAATTATCTAAATCACTGAATGTGATGATTATCACAAAAAAGGAAATAACCAAGGGGAATTCCTATATGGCACAGGGAGGCGTAGCGGCCGCGGTCGGCGAAAGCGATGATCCTCACTTCCATTACCTTGATACCATGGAAGCTGGCGGCCACCATAATGATGCCGAGGCTGTCCTGGAAATGACGAAAGAGGCTCCGGGGCTAATCAGGGGATTATGGCACTCAGGCTGCAGGTTTGATGAAGATCAGGAAGGCCGGCTGCTTTTGGGGATGGAAGGTGCACATAGTATGAACCGGATTGTCCACAGTGGAGGAGATGCGACCGGCAAACATATGGTCGATTTCCTGCTATCCAACCTAGGTGCCAATATTGGTATTGAGCAATCTGCATTTGTTTATGAATTAATTTTAAATGAACAAAGAGATACTTGTATCGGAGTGAAGGCGAAATTCACTGATGGGTCCAATCAAGCTTATTATGCTAGCCATATTGTGCTTGCAACGGGTGGATGCGGTCAGCTGTACTCCTTTACATCTAATGCGGAGACTGCTACTGGAGATGGAATAGCACTCGCCTATATAGCTGGAGCGGAACTCGCTGATATGGAATTTATTCAATTCCATCCGACGCTACTATATGTAGGCGGGAAAACGAGAGGCCTCGTTTCAGAGGCGGTCAGGGGGGAAGGGGCATTCCTGGTTACAGGCGAGGGCAAAAGGATCATGGAGGGTGTTCATCCATTAAAAGATTTAGCGCCGAGACATATTGTCTCACAAACGATTTATGAATATTTAAAAAAAGGATGCCAAATTTATTTGGATATAACCTGCATTTCTAATTTCTCCGCTCGATTTCCAACTGTAAGCTCTCTTTGCCTAGAATATGGGGTGGATTTAGATAAGGGCTTAGTCCCAGTTGTCCCGGGCAGCCACTTTTTAATGGGCGGAGTAAAGACAGATCTGTATGGCAGGACTGGAATAACAGGTCTGTATGCAATTGGCGAAGTGGCTTGTACGGGTATACATGGAGCAAACAGGCTGGCGAGCAATTCACTTCTTGAAGGAATGTTCATAGGAAGCAGGCTGGCTGGCTGGGTCAATACAAGGACATTATCTGCTTTTAGTAGAGGACAGGAATTTCAGAAAATCAAATTTTTAAATTCTGCAGTTAAATTGCCAGATGAAGAAGATCTTAAAAAATCAATGATGGACCGTACAGGGATTGTTCGGACAAAGGAGTCACTCATTTCTCAAAAAGCATGGCTTGCTGGGTTTGGTTTCAATGAATGGCTAGATACTGCCCTCGATCACCTTACATCAGAAAAAATCAATATTCTATTTATGTACTTAACCGCCTCGCTCATCACTGAATCAGCACTAAAAAGAACTGAAAGCAGAGGTGGACATTTCAGGGATGACTTTCCATATGAAGATAATTTCTGCTGGATGAAAAAACAGATCATCCATCAACGAAAAACGGTAAAGGATGGGACGCATGAATACAATCAAACTGCGCTTGCTACTTGAGCAATTTTTCATTGAAGATATCGGTGACCGTGATGTAACAAGTGACCTGATCTTCGGAAAGGCCGATAAAGGCACAATCGTGTTGATCACAAAAGAGGATGGAATATTTTGTGGAGAACAAGTAATTTTAACAGGGTTCCATTTGATGGATGGAAATTGCCAGGTCAACTTGAGCGTCACTGATGGAGATAAAGTGGAAAAGGGACAGCGGCTTGCCGAAATATCCGGACGGATTTCCGCTTTGCTTAAAGCAGAACGAGTTGTCCTAAATTTAATCCAGCGAATGAGTGGCATTGCTACCAGGACCCAGGAGGCCGTTTTGTTACTGGACAGTGAAAAAACAAGGATTTGTGATACGAGGAAAACAACTCCAGGTTTAAGAATGCTTGAAAAATATGCAGTAAGATGCGGCGGCGGATACAATCACCGTTATGGTCTTTATGACGCTGTCATGATTAAGGATAACCATATCTCGTTTGCAGGTTCGATTAGCAAGGCTGTTGAGACGGTCAAGTCCCAAATCGGCCATATGGTGAAAGTTGAGGTGGAAATAGAAACAGAAGCACAACTATTGGAAGCAATCGAGGCAAAAGTGGATTGTATCATGTTTGATAACAGGGCACCGATAGAAATCAAAGATTGGATGGCCATCGTTCCGGAAGGAATCCTGACCGAAGCTTCCGGTGGAATAACTCAAGAANNAAGCCTGTCTAGCTATAGAGATTGTGGTGTAGATTATATTTCTCTCGGCTACCTGACGCATTCTGTGAAATCATTGGATATAAGCGCTAAAGTGCTTATTCAATAGAAAGGGGAAATGATAAATGAATTTATTGGATACACTCCAATTAAAATCAGCCATGCTTCCTGAAAAATTCCGGGACATGTCCAGGACTGAGCTTGAGGACCTGATCAAAGAAATTAAAGAGAAGCTTGGGAACAAATTATTTATACCAGGACACCATTATCAAAAAGATGAAGTTATTCAGTTCGCTGATGCGACTGGTGATTCACTTAAATTGGCCCAGCTTTCGGCAGAAAATCGGGAAGCAGAGCATATCGTATTTTGCGGTGTTCATTTCATGGCAGAAACTGCTGATATTTTAACAATGGAAAATCAAAAGGTCTATTTACCGGATATGAGAGCTGGCTGCTCAATGGCTGATATGGCGGATATTTATCAAACAGAACGCGCCTGGGAATTCCTTCAGGGGTTATTCGGTGATAATATTCTTCCTTTGACATATGTGAATTCTACAGCAGCAATCAAGGCTTTTGTAGGATCTAATGGAGGAGCGACGGTTACCTCATCGAATGCTGAAAAAATGGTGCAATGGGCTTTTTCGAAAAAGGAGAAGCTGT
>DMSR01000045.1 GCA_003457145.1 Bacillus sp. (in: firmicutes) | reverse complement strand
GGATTTCTGAAGAGCGATACCAGAAGTTTTCAGCTAAAAAGGAAGCAATCGAAGCCGAGAAACAACGCCTTCAATCCATCATCATCAAACCAACAGCGGAAGTTCAAGAGTTGATACGCTCGATTGGCGGAAGTGAATTGAAAGATGGAATCCGTGCTTCAGATCTTTTGAAGCGTCCTGAGGTTTCTTATCAGCACATCAAACAGCTTGTTCCTGCAAATGGGGAATTGGATTTCGAAACCGAGGAACAGACAGAGATTCAAATTAAGTATGAGGGATATATTGAGAAGTCACTTCAGCAGGTAGAAAGGCTGAAGAAGATGGAAGACAAAAAAATCCCGGAAAATATCGATTACGATGCCATTTCAGGACTTGCTACAGAAGCGCGTCAAAAGCTTAAGGAAGTTCATCCGCTTACATTAGCACAGGCATCTCGAATTTCAGGAGTTAATCCCGCAGATATTTCAATTTTGCTTGTATATTTGGAACAGGGGCGGATTGCGCGGATCTCCAGCAATTAATCCAGCAGCATGGACAGAAAGGGTTGGCTTATGAATACAGATCAATTTAAAGCAATGCTCGCCGAGAAAGGAATTGACCTTTCCAGGCAGCAAATGGAGCAGTATGAAAAATATTATCAAATGCTCGTCGAGTGGAATGAAAAAATGAATTTGACAGCGATCACTGAAAAACCGGAAGTATATTTAAAGCATTTCTATGATTCCGTTTCTGCAGCTTTCTATTTTGATTTTAATAAGCCGCTCAATTTATGTGATGTTGGAGCAGGTGCTGGTTTTCCAAGCATCCCGCTTAAAATCGCTTTTCCGGGAATAAAGGTGACAATCGTGGATTCATTGAATAAGCGGATTACTTTTTTGGAGGAGCTTTCCAAAGAACTGGGTTTAGAAGGGACGACTTTCATTCACGATCGCGCCGAAACCTTCGGTAAAAATCCTGTTCACCGTGAAAAGTATGAAGTTGTCATGGCAAGGGCCGTTGCGAGGATGTCGGTCCTTAGCGAACTTTGCCTGCCATTAGCCAAGGTTGGCGGAACATTCATTGCCATGAAAGGCAACCAGGCAGGTGAGGAGCTTCAGGTAGGTGAAAAGGCGATAAATATCCTTGGCGGGAAGCTAGAGTCCGTCCATTCTTTTACTTTGCCGGTGGAAGACAGCGAGAGGAATATTTTGATTATTAACAAGCAAAAACCAACACCTAAGCAGTACCCAAGGAAACCTGGGACTCCAAACAAGATGCCGATTGAGTGAAGTCCTGATAGAAATCGTGACGGTGTGTAGTCTTTTAGGAGGATTTGGTGTGTTTAGATGATGGTCCTTCTTTTCAAGACACATACGTTGTTTGTCCTATTTTGATTAATAAAATTAGTTTATAATAGAGTCTATAGGCAGGAACTTGTCATTTTTATAGAGAATATGTAATAGGGAGTTCATAAAGGTGGTGTAGGGTGATGAAGCCTTCTCTTTCGCGCTTTTTTGGCCTTGGGGAAAAGGAAGAACGGATCGAAGTGGAAAAACCGGTTGAAAGTATTGAGAATGTAGAAAACGAAGAAATAAGGAAAATTCCAATTGACCATATTATTCCAAATAGATACCAACCAAGAACCGTATTTGATGATGAAAAAATTGAAGAATTGGCCCGTACCATTCACATACATGGAGTCATTCAGCCAATTGTTGTCCGTGAGTATGACGAGGATAAATTTGAAATTATAGCCGGCGAACGCCGTTGGCGGGCAATGAAGAAATTGGAGTGGGGAGAAGTTCCCGCGATTATCAAAAACTTGTCTGATTCCGAAACGGCATCCGTTGCTTTGATTGAAAATCTTCAACGTGAGGAATTATCTCCAATTGAAGAAGCGATGGCTTATGGTAAATTATTGGAAATTCACGATTTAACTCAGGAAGCACTCGCGCAGAGACTCGGAAAAGGTCAATCAACTGTTGCAAACAAGCTGAGGCTGCTTAAACTTCCACAGGAAGTACAGGAAGCACTATTGAATAAATTAATTACAGAACGCCATGCGCGCTCGTTAATCCCATTAAAAAATCCACAGCTTCAGGTTCAGGTCATGAGTGAAGTCATTGAAAAATCACTGAATGTCAAGCAGACAGAAGAACGTGTGGTCAAGATGCTCAATCAGAATGAAGCAAAGCCTAAACCGAAACGAAAGGCTTTCAGCAAAGATATGCGGATTGCCGTAAATACCATTCGTCAATCTTTGACAATGGTAACTGATAGTGGGATCAACCTTGATTCTGACGAAGAAGAGTTCGAGGATTTTTACCAATTTACCATTCGGATACCGAAGAAGAAGTAATTCAAGCCAAGCGGGGGACACAATTGTCGCTCGCTTTTTTATTGTTTTTTTAGGTTAGCAGAATCTAATATTACTGGAATATGTCTTTTTAAGAAAAATTCTATCAACATTCTTATTTCATGATAAAATAGAATACATGATTGTTTTTTTCGTTATCAGGGGGTGAAATCCCATTTGAAACAGTGAAAAAAACTCAATTAATCAGCATTCTGGCTTGAAAAAGCTGCATTAGTAATTTACGGGTTCGAAAGTAGGTGACAAAGTGGGAAAGATTATTTCAATCGCTAATCAAAAGGGTGGAGTCGGTAAGACGACTACCTCTGTGAATCTAGGCGCCTGCCTTGCATACATAGGAAAAAAAGTATTGATGGTAGACATAGACCCTCAGGGGAATGCAACAAGCGGTGTGGGGATTGATAAAGCCGACGTTGAGCAATGCATTTATGATGTGCTTGTAGACGATGTTGAAGCTAAACATGTGATCCATCCAACATCCGTAGAAAATCTATATACGATTCCTGCGACAATCCAGCTTGCCGGTGCGGAAATTGAACTTGTACCAACGATTTCAAGGGAAGTCCGTCTCAAACGTGCACTGGAGGAAGTAAAAGGGGATTTTGATTATATACTTATTGATTGTCCTCCGTCGCTTGGATTATTGACGCTTAATGCTTTAACAGCTTCGGATGCTGTCATTATTCCGGTTCAGTGTGAGTATTATGCTCTCGAAGGCTTGAGCCAGCTTCTGAATACAGTCCGGTTAGTTCAAAAACACCTGAACCAGGATCTGAAAATAGAAGGTGTATTGCTTACTATGCTTGATGCCCGTACGAATTTAGGCTTACAGGTAATCGAAGAAGTTAAGAAATATTTCCAAGATAAGGTCTATAAAACAGTTATTCCACGGAATGTCCGTCTAAGTGAAGCTCCTAGCCATGGAGAGCCGATAATCATTTATGATCCTAAGTCCCGCGGGGCAGAGGTTTATTTAGATCTTGCAAAGGAAGTGGTTACAAATGGCTAAAGGCTTAGGGA
>DMSR01000012.1 GCA_003457145.1 Bacillus sp. (in: firmicutes) | reverse complement strand
CAACCAGAATTTCTTCACGCTGCGCGTCCGCCTGGGCTTTCGCCGTAGCAAGAAGGTTCTGTGCATCCTGTCTCGCTTCTTTTAAAATGCTCTTTTGCTCTTCAAGATGCTTTTGTGCCTCTTGACGGCTTTTTTCAGCCGCATCAATCTGGTTAGCAACAAAATCTTCACGTTCTTTCATGACACCCATCAATGGGCCCCATGCGAACTTTTTCAATAATGCTAACAGTATTAAAAACATAACTAGCTGGAATATAATATCTCCAGTATTCAATTGTCCTGATGCCGCACCTAATGCAAAAAGGTTTGTTGACACGCCAGGTTCACTCCCTTCAGAAGTAATGCGTATAATGAAAAACTCANNATCAAATGCATGTGTTCGCACACTGTATTTTCTGATTAATGGACATAAAGGAATGGCGAAGGTTCTTGTGGAAGGACTTCGCCATTTGTGTTGAAAATTTTATTATTATTGGCCTACAACCATGAACGCGATAACTACTGCCATGATTGGAATCGCCTCAACGAATGCAACCCCGATAAACATTGTTGTCTGAAGCATGCCGCGAGCCTCTGGCTGACGAGCGATACCTTCTACTGTACGAGATACGATTAAACCATTACCAAGACCTGCACCTAATGCTGCTAAACCAATTGCGATTGCTGCTGCTATTGCACCCATTAATTATTTCCTCCTCGAATTATATAAAAGTTTTTGTTTTTGTTCATAGAATGAACGGGTATATATTAATGGTCACTACTTACTTTGTGAGAAATATAGACCATTGTTAACAACGTGAAAATAAATGCCTGGATGGATCCGACGAAAATCGAGAATCCCTGCCATACAATCGTAGGCAATGCGGCGACCAGCGCGCCGGAAAAAGTTGAAGCAAGTCCGCCTGCCAANNCTGCCAACAAAGCTAGCAAAATCTCGCCGGCATAGATATTACCGTAGAGACGCAAACCAAGCGTCAGGGTGTTCGAGAATTCTTCCAAAAGCTTTAGCGGGAATAAGAATCCTACCGGACGGAAATAGTCCTTTCCATATTCCTTAACCCCTTTTAGCTTCACCCCATAATAGTGGGATAGAGCCGTAACCATGACAGCAAGTGTCAAGGTGACCACAGGATCCGCCGTTGGCGACTTCCACCACAGATCATGCCCTACTGCAATTGCGAATGGAAGACCGAGCATTCTTGATATAAAAACATACATGATCAAGGTCAATCCCAGCAAGTGGAATCTTCCTCCTGTTTTCCAGTCCATCGAGCTGTTGATGATGTTCTTGATAAAATCCATGATCCATTCCATGAAATTCTGCATGCCTGTCGGCTTCCTGCTCAAATTCCTGGTCCCAATTACCGCAATAAGAAATACGATAAGGCTTGCTACAGTAATCATTAGCACGTTTGATAAATTAAACCAAAGTCCCATAAAATTCCATAAAGGAGCTTCGTGATTCAATAGTATTCACCTCTCTTCCCCGCTAGTTACGTGAACGAAAAGACTGCACAAAAAAATCTATCATAATGACAAGATAAGATGTCATTAATCCAATAATCACGCTGACAAAATGAATATGCTCCGGGTATTCAAGAGCAATGATGACAGCAAAAACCGCAGCGGCCATCCTCGACAGCATTCCAAGGGACCGAACCCTCTTCCCTTGCACAAGCGAATCCCCAAACTGGTCGGTTTTCTTTACAAGCAGCCACAAATTGAACAAACTCAAGCTTGTACCCAGCACCAATCCCAGGAAAATGGGCTGATGGTCAGTAAAACCCCATCCGAGGACATATAAAGCCAATAATAAAAATATGTACTTCCGTTGTCGGGTAAACATACCCTTTAATTCCGACATTCTGATTATTCTCCTGAAAAGTAGTCATTGACTGTGCGGATCAATGCGTAGACTCCGACAGACAACCCCAGCATCAGTCCAATTATCATGAAAACTGGTTCTGTTTCAAAATGCCGGTCCGCCCATCGGCCGGTAAAGATTCCGATCAATATGGAACCAACCAATGTGGACAAAATCGAAGACATAAGTGCCATCGCCCTAAATGGATAACGATTCTTCTGGTTCATAAAAAAACGCATCCTCACCTTTAGAGAATGGATGGGCAATTTCTTTGAAAATAATATTTTACGTTGAAAATAATAGCTTATGTGACAAAAGTGCTTGCAAATCAACGTTGAAAACCTTATCATTTTATGCCCTTTGTAAGCATACAATAGCCACAATTCAATGTCAATCGATTGCGGTGAAAAAATTCACAATGTTTTCACTGAGAATTCATACCAATTACCGTATCTAAAAAAGGCCTAATTACACTTTAGTGCAATAGCGCTGGAGAGAAACTATTTCCTCCCAGCGCTATTCATTTTTGGTTTTCCAGATATGGTAATCATTGTATCAATGGTACTTTCTCTCCCGGCCTTCTTGGCAAAAACCTTCGCTAAGTAAACTCCTTCCCCAGGGAGTTTCTCAATTGGTATTTCCTTCTCGGCCATCCCCTTTTTCAGCTTCCTGCCCCAATCCAGGAATCCGACAAAACGATAATCGTCCGGGTCAAAAAGGGCAATGCCAAATTCGTCCGCTCCTCCTGGCAGATAAACCTCGTACCTATAAAAGCCGACCTTGTCCGCAGGCGCGAAATCAAAGCCCATTACCCGCGGGTAATCCGGCTCTTCTAGAACATATAAATACGGGATCCTCACCTTGGTTTTCCCGTCATCAAGAATAAGGCTGCCATCATGGATTTTCTTCTTTAATAAATCCGGGCTTGCCGTCATTGCAATTTCAACCTTCTTCGATTCATTTGGGCCTAGCCTGAAGGATAATGGCAGCTCCCATTCGATACCGGTTTCTTTATTCGGGATTGAGAACGAGTAGTTTTTACTTCCGGTTGTTGTATTTTTAACTTCAAGCTTTGCACTGTGCCGGTGCATATTATCAGCAAGCTGGAATTTCCCAAATTGCAGCGAACCAGGGATAACAATGCTTTCAGCTTTAATCGCAGCTTCTGTCTGGATTCGCCCGGCTCCTTGTTCATAGGCTCTATAAGGAGTCCCTTCCCGGTCGGATATCTGCCTGGCTGTATTCATAAGTGCTGCCTTGATTTGCGCCGGGCCCCATTCAGGGTGGGCCTGCTTGATCAAGGCACATGCGCCCGCCACGTGCGGTGCCGCCATACTTGTTCCCTGTAAAGATAGATATCCTCCAGGAATTGTGCTGTTGATTGCAACACCGGGGGCAACTAAATCCGGCTTTATTTCCCATGTAACCGTCACGGGACCACGCGAGCTAAAGTCAGCGAGAATATCCCTTTCTTCTATTAAACTAATCCTTAGCAGCAGAGGTCCTTTTTCAAGCTGTTTCTTCATAGCTGCACCTTCCTCTTTACTCACTGCAGCGACTGGAATCGGCAGGCTCTCCTCCAGGTTTCCGAAGATGGTGCCTTTTGTATTGTTATAGATGATTAC
>DMSR01000196.1 GCA_003457145.1 Bacillus sp. (in: firmicutes) | reverse complement strand
TTTACAGAGGGTGAAATGGGATATGCCTCTGCAATTGGAACTTTCTTCTTTTTCATTGTTATGATTATGACAATGGCACAAATGAGGCTAGGGAGGGAGAAAGCGTGAGTCCAAATAAAACTCTGGTTACGAAGGGAAATAAAATAGCTCAGCCGCTTATTCTCCCAGTCCTGAAAACTCGTAAGTTTAATCTAAAAACATTAAGCATATTCCTTATCCTTTGCATCGCATCCTTTCTTTTTTTGCTGCCGTTCATCTGGATGCTATCAACAGCCCTGAAATCACCATCGGAAGTGGCGGCTAAGGATGTTCGGATTTTCCCAGAACAATTGCACTGGAGCAATTTTTCTGAGGCGTTAAATGCTGCCCCTTTTGCTGGCTATGTAGGCAATAGTTTAATAGTTAGCATTCTGGCAGTTATATTAACTGTTTTCATTAATTGTTTGGCCGGATATGCGTTTGCGAAATATAAATTTAAGGGCAGAAATTTACTATTCATGTTAGTGTTGAGTACTTTAATCATCCCTGTACAGATTACGATGGTTCCCAACTTTTATATTTTAAAGTATTTAGGCTGGATCAATAGCTATGCTGGACTAATTGTGCCACGTGCTGCGGAAGCCTTCGGTCTTTTCCTTGCAAGGCAATACATCATGAATATTCCTGATTCCTTAATAGAATCTGCCAGAATGGACGGGGCGGGGGAATTTACAATCTTCCGCAAAATCATTTTGCCCAATGTAAAACCTTTGATTGCAGTGCTGGTCATCTTCACATTTATGTGGAGATGGAATGAGTTGGCCTGGCCGCTCATTGCTGTCTCAGAGCAGGCTATGTACACGGTTCAATTAGGATTAGCGATGGTAAAAGGAGAGCACTTTATTGAGTGGCCGCAGCTGATGTCACTTACGCTGCTTTCAATGATCCCCATGCTCGTTGTTTTCTTAATCTTCCAGCGATACTTTATCCAAGGGATGGTTAGCTCTGGAATGAAAGAATAATAGTAACAGAGGAGGTAGTTCAATGGCAAAAATAACAATTATCGGAGCCGGTAGTGTAGTCTTTGCAAAGCGTCTTATAACCGATATCTTAAGCTATCCAGAATTAATAGACACGACTTTCTCTTTAACGGATATTAATGAAGAAAGACTAAAGACAGCAGAGAAAATGGCAAGTAAGCTGATTGACCAAAATGGGGGTACTGCAAAGGTAGAGGCAACACTCAATCGGAAAGAAGCGTTGATTGATGCAGATTATGTTATTAATTTAATACAGGTAGGGATGCATGAATCAACCCTTATAGATTTTCAAATCCCCAAGAAATATGGATTAAAACAAACAATTGCCGATACACTTGGAGTTGGGGGAGTTTTCCGTGCATTGAGAACAATTCCTGTAATGCTCGATATTTGTCGTGATATGGAAGAGGTATGTCCGGAAGCTTTACTTTTAAACTATACCAATCCAATGGCTATGCTAATGCTTGCGATCCAAAAAGTTAGTCCTATTAAATCAATAGGTCTTTGCCACAGTGTGCAAAACACTGCAGATGATTTGGCATCCTATCTAAATATTCCAGTTGAAGAACTTGATTACAAGGTTGCGGGAATTAACCATATGGCCTGGTATTTAGAGTTAAAAAGAAATGGGAAAGATCTGTATCCGGAGCTTTTTGCAGCCATGGAAAAACCAGAAATTTTCAAGCAGGATAAGGTACGCTTTGAGATGATGAAAAGATTAAATTATTTTGTAACTGAGTCGAGCGAACATATGTCAGAATATACGCCCTATTTCATTAAACGTGAAAATTTAATAGAAAAGTTTGATATTCCAATTGATGAATATGTCCGCCGAAGCGAGGTAAATCTTCAGCGCTTCGAAGAAACGAAGCAAAAGATTGATAAAGGAGAGTCATTCCCAGTAGAGAAAAGCCATGAATATGGAGCTCCAATAATTCATGCAATAGAAACTGGGACCAACCTGGTCGTCTGGGGAAATGTACTGAACACTAACCTAATAACGAACTTGCCCAATAATGCATGTGTCGAAGTGCCATGTCTAGTGAATAAAGCCGGGATCCAGCCATGTTATGTAGGGGAGATTCCACCTCAGCTCGCTGCTATGAATATGACTAATGTTAATGTACAACAATTGACAGTCGAAGCCGTGTTGACAGGGAATATTGATTTTGTCTATCAAGCAGTAATGCTAGACCCGCATACATCTTCGGTATTATCGCTCGAGGAAATTTGGGAGATGACTAATGAATTAATTGAAGCTCATAAAGAGTATTTGCCAACCTTTACGTCAGGAAAAAATCTGAACAAAAAGGAAAAGATTGGGCAAAGGTAGAATTGTAATTTAAATAGCTTTTGAAAAAGAGAGGAAGGGCTTTGGGGGTAAACTGGAGCCCTTTTTATCTAATCAAGGTAATGATGTTGATATTACAGGTAAGATCATTATGCTCATTCAGCATTTCCTGTGTTATAATGTCAAACTATGCATCTATTGAATTTTCGGAGTCTATGATGGTGATTAGAATGCAAAATTAATTATTAATAAATCTTTAAAGATGCATAAATATGATACAAGTAATCGATCTAGGCAGTTCTGTTTGGGAGGTATGAGAATGATTAGTGTATTACCAATCTATATCGTTCTCGCGCTTGGATTCTGGGCCCAAAAGCGTTGCCGTTTTGATATCCGAAGTCTCTCAGACACGGCAATTTACCTCTTATACCCATTCCTTGCCTTTAGGACGTTCAATGACACCTCGTTGACTCGAGAGCATGGGTATATTGCCCTTTTTTTAATACTCTTGAATATTGGGATTATTAGTCTTGTTTACATTATTTCTCGTGTGTTAAAGTACCCTGCCTCCATGCGTTCTGCTCTAGTTTTAGCAGGGGTATTTATGAATGCTGGGAATTATGGAGCTCCCTTAATTTTATTTGCACTTGGGGAGGAAGCATTTTCCTATGCTGTGGTTATTATGGTTATTCAGTCACTCTTAATGAGTACGGTGGGGCTTTATTTCGCAGCATCCGGTTCCCAAGAGAGAGGGGACGCAAAAAACACTCTCAAAAAAGTATTTGCTATGCCAGTCCTGTACGCCACCTTTTTCGGATGGAGCTTGAAGGAAGTAGGTTGGGAGTTTTCTGAACTCTTTCATTCATTCATTTCCTTCATGGCGGATGCTGCAATCCCATTGATTTTGTTGGCTTTGGGCATGCAATTGTCGTCACTAACTCTAAACTCAATCCGGAAAAAGGAATTATGGCTGGCAATTGCTATTAAAATGTTCGTTAGTCCTACCTTAGGTGTAATCATCGCCCTCCTATTACCGGTTGATCCATTAATTCGCACTGTGCTAATGGTAATCTCCTTTATGCCCACAGCCGCCAATACAACCTTATTTGCTGTTCGTTTCAATGTTGAACCGGAACTCGTTGCCTCAAGCGCGTTTGTTTCGACTCTTCTTAGCACAGTCACTCTGCCTATTGTGCTATTGGTGCTTAAATAAAATATTCAGAGTTTCTAAATCTTCATTTGCCTTTTTTAAATGTGCATTATTTTGCATCCAATCTAGGGTTGTCCCTCTCCAATCTCTAAGTTTGCTTTCAAAATTCATCATCTAAGTTATCCTACCAATTACTATTTTACTCTTTATTTTATAGTACTTTTGTTAGCTGGATATATGAGTACTTCCTTTTATTGCTTGGTTTTGATTGATTGATTTCCTCTGGTCTTCTCCTTAAGTTCCTTTCTGCTTGTTATTCTTTTCAGCGCTGATTCTTCGATGTACAGAAGCATAGGGCACGTAGCCTGTGCTTCTTTCGTGTTACGAATATTTGTGCTGCTTGATGCTTTTGATGGTATATGACAGGGAAATGAATTTTCTAATCATGGAGTATATGTAATAAATTCACCATGCACGGACAATCGCCG
>DMSR01000501.1 GCA_003457145.1 Bacillus sp. (in: firmicutes) | reverse complement strand
AATGAAGGCTGGCGGCCAAACTTTTTCACTAAATGAGAACTATTGTGATTTTTCTATTACTAATCATGATACTACTTCAATTATAACTACAGATGTCGCTCCAGAAACACTCACAGAGCAAGTGTTGTTGGATTATAAAAATTATGTTGCTGTTTAGTACATTTATCTACGGTCTAATCCTCGGCTCCTTCTACAACGTAATAGGGCTGCGGGTGCCAGAAGGAAAATCAATCATAGCCCCCCCATCTTCGTGCCCAAATTGCGGTCACCAGCTAACTGTATTTGAATTGATTCCAGTATTATCATATGTCTTTCAAATGGGGAAATGCAGCCATTGCAAGGTCGGCATTTCGTCCGTTTATCCTTTCTTTGAGCTTTTGACAGGTTTGCTGTTTGCGGGTGCTTACCTCTTGCTTGGAGGGAGTGCAGATTTTATCATCGCAATTACGCTGATCTCCTTATTCATCATCATTACGGTTTCTGATCTAGCCTACATGATCATTCCAGATAAGGTGCTGCTCGTATTTGCAGGCATCTTTTCCATCGAGCGTTTCTTCTTTCCCCTGTTGCCGTGGTGGGATTCCCTCGCCGGTGCAGCTGCTGGATTTTCACTCCTCTTATTTATTGCCCTCATAAGCAAGGGAGGCATGGGCGGCGGCGATGTCAAGCTATTTGCCCTGATCGGTTTTGCGGTCGGATTCAAGGCAATGCTGCTATCCTTCTTTTTTTCTACCTTCTTTGGCGCTTTCTTTGGCATCATCGCAATGTTGCTTGGAGTTGTAAAAAAGAAGCAGCCGATCCCATTTGGCCCATTTATTGGCCTGGGGACGCTTATGGCTTATTTTTTTGGTGAAAAAATTGTTGAAATATATCTTAATCTATTAATACAGGTATTTAATTAAAGGAACTTGTGAAATGGCCTTTCCCCTTTTGTTCAGAAGTAAAGTGGTCATGCCCGAACGTTTGTCGAAAATCTCTATAACGATTTCTGTCGAATCAAATCCCTGCTTTCCGTAATTAGTCCGAAGAGAATCTAACTGGTATTAATGAGACAGACGAAAATCCATCAGAAGAGACAGACAACGAATAACCGTCTCAGAGGTTGGGGATTTTCGACTGAGCAGGTACCTTAGCGGTGAAACACTAGTTAGATTATCCTGGACAATCTAGTGAAAAAATTGACGAAAGCATTCTATAACAAGACGACAAAAGTCTTGTTATTTTTTTTTGCCGTTATGATAGGATGGAGCAAATAAGCACGGGCAGGAGGAGGGACGAGCATTGGACAAGCAAGCAAAGTCAATTACAATCAAGATAAATGGCAAAGACCGTCCAATAGTAAAAAATAATAATGAAGAAAATGAAAACTCAAACCACATTTATTCTGGTGATCGGGATGAAGCTTTGTACGAAACTGCCGCTGCCCAGGAATCGGTTGAGGAAAGTTTTGACTGGGTGCTGCCTGATCCGGTTGAAGAAGAAATAGTAAAAGAATATAAATTTGCGCCAAAGCAGCCTAAGAAGCAAAAGAAAAATATCGGGATTTCCGTCTGGAACAAAAAAATGAGCCACAAAAACGGCCTTTATACCAAAATCTTTTTAACTGTCTTCTTCGCTGTTTTGCTAGGTACTGCCTTTGGTGTGACAATCCTGAAATTAGTCACAGCTGATACTGTAGCTGAGATACCCGTTTCATCAAAAGTGGATGCTGTGCCGGAAAAGACACCTGTAGGCGATAAATCGCTAGATTTGAATAATATAGCTGCCTTTGTCGTTCAAAATGGTATTTTCACAACTGAAGAGGGTGCAAAGGAACGAGTTAATATAATTACGGCCCAGGGAATAGATGCTGAAATTTTCCCTGTCAGCGGGCAATACGCAATCTATATGGGTACAGCAGACAGTATCGAACAAGCCAAAAATATAGGTGTAGCTATTAAAGAAAAGGGGATTGAGGTATTTGCCAAACCGGTGGAAATACCAGGGGGGACTGCAACCGGTTTGACAACTGAAGAAGTCGAGTTCCTGCAGAAAGCCCCGGAGATGTATCCAATCCTTTTGAAGGGAATTGCAGAGACACCAGAACTGCTGAAAAAAATTGAGGATTTTCAATTATTGCTAAGCAAGATTGCTGATAAAGAAATAAAGAATAAAAATGTGTTGAAAGCAAAGGCAAGTATCGAAAGAGCAAGTGGTGCCTTTATTGCGTATCAACAATCGAAAGACGAAAAGAAGCTAGCAGAAACACGAAGCGGATTGCTTTCGTTCCTGTCAGCCTATCAATCAATCGGCCAATGACTTGCCCAGTACGGCTAATGGCGCCCCTAACAGAATATTTTCCGGGAAATTGTACAAATTAACAGAGCCTTCGCTATTTTACGGCAGGCTCTGTTTTTTTTGCGGAATTACTATTGAATCTANNTGTTATTGAAGGTCTGCTTAAGAAATACGAGCGTGTATTTGTTTGTTTTTCAGTTTTTTTGAAGCTAACAGTCGTTACAATTATGTCTGTTGAAAGAAATTACGCCATCCATCGACAAAACTTACGAAAAGTGCCTGCTAAAGATTGTTTGCAAGGTGGAAGTTTGTTACGATGAGTTTGTATCTCCCTGGATGCAAATATAAAAGAAAGGTGATTATATGCAAAACCTCATTTTAGCCTCTTCTTCTCCACGGCGAAAAGAACTTCTGGAAAACCTCCGCTTAACATTTGAGATCTCCAGCAGCGATGCTGACGAAAGTTTTGGTGAGGATATGAGCCCCGCCGAAGTAGTTATGGAGCTGGCTTCGAGAAAGTCTCGTACAGTATCTGCGAAGTTGCCTGATTCATTCATCATCGGCTCTGACACGGTCGTAGTCCATGACAGAACCATATTGGGGAAGCCTGCAAGCGGACAGGAAGCCTTCGAAATCCTTAAGAAGCTGTCTGGTAATACGCACTCTGTGTATACAGGAGTCTCGATTATATCTCCTGAGAAGGAAGCTATTTTTTATGAAAAAACGGATGTGACGTTCTGGGAATTGTCAGATGAGGACATTGACACCTATATAAAGAGCGGTGAACCATTCGATAAGGCTGGCGGCTACGGAATCCAAGGGTTCGGCAGCATGCTTGTCAAGCAAATCAATGGGGACTATTACACAGTTGTTGGGTTGCCTGTTTCAAGATTGATCAGGGAACTCAGAGAAATTGGTTTCATCCTTCCTTATTAAAAAGAATGCCACAGAAACTTCTTCTGCACTTTCCTCGTCATAATCAATTGACTGGGAGGAAGAACAATTGTCAACAAATTCATTAATGATCAGAGATTACCCGCAAAACGAGCGGCCAAGGGAGCGTTTTGTCCAAAACGGACCCCAAAGCCTGTCAAATCATGAATTGCTTGCCCTTCTGTTAGGGACAGGTTCCAGGGAGGAATCGGTCCTTCAGCTTGCTAATCGAATGCTTGCCCAGTTTGAGGGCCTTCGACTGCTAAAAGATGCGACGCTTGAAGAATTGACGGAAATAAAAGGCATCGGGAAGGCAAAGGCGATCCACGTCCTTGCTGCAGTAGAGATAGGCAGACGCATTGCAAACCACACACTTGATGAACGCTATGTGATCAGATCTCCTGAAGACGGTGCAAAATACTTGATGAATGATATGAGATTCCTTACCCAGGAGCATTTCGTCTGCTTGTATTTAAATACGAAAAATCAGATCATCCACAGACAGACAATATTCATTGGCAGCCTGNNCACAAGGAAGCCGTTCGCAGGTCAGCAGCCTCTGTTATTTGTGTCCATAACCACCCATCAGGGGATCCGACCCCGAGCAGGGAGGATATCGATGTCACTAAGCGATTATCTGAAGCAGGCAAAATTGTCGGGATAGAATTGCTCGACCATTTGATTATTGGGGAAAATAAATATGTTAGTTTAAAGGAAAAAGGGTATGTATGATACTATGATTTTAATTGACGTTGGGATATAATATAATTTATGATTTTTGCGGGCGTAATTATCATTTGTCATAAAATCTGCTTATAAACAATCATCTTAATTTGTAAATAGATTGCCTGTTCTTTTAATGCATTTTTCGTTCAGAAAGGGAGATACAACCATGTTTGGAATTGGTACAAGAGACCTAGGAATTGATTTAGGTACTGCAAATACACTTGTTTATGTAAAAGGAAAAGGAATCGTGTTAAGAGAGCCATCTGTTGTGGCGCTTCAAACGGATACGAAGAATATTGTCGCTGTAGGAAATGACGCGAAAAATATGATCGGCCGTACACCCGGAAACGTCGTTGCCTTAAGGCCGATGAAGGATGGCGTTATTGCTGATTATGAAACAACAGCAACGATGATGAAGTATTACATTAAAATGGCCACGAAAAACAAAGGCTATTTTTCAGGAAAACCTTATGTGATGGTTTGTGTTCCTTCAGGAATCACAGCAGTTGAAGAGCGCGCGGTCATCGATGCTACGCGCCAGGCTGGAGCAAGAGACGCATTTACGATTGAGGAACCGTTTGCCGCTGCCATCGGTGCAAACTTGCCAGTATGGGAGCCGACAGGAAGCATGGTTGTCGATATCGGAGGCGGAACGACAGAAGTCGCGATCATCTCGCTTGGCGGTATTGTAACTTCTCAATCTGTCCGTATCGCCGGTGATGAGATGGATGACGCAATCATCAACTATATCCGCAAAACCTATAATTTGATGATTGGTGAACGTACGGCTGAAACAATCAAGATGGAAGTTGGATCCGCAGGCGATGCAGATGGCATCGAAAATATGGAAATCCGAGGCCGTGACTTGTTGACAGGTCTGCCGAAAACGATCGAAATCACAGCAGCTGAAATTGCAAAAGCCTTGAAGGACACAGTATACGCGATTGTCGATGCAGTTAAACTGACATTGGAAAAAACCCCGCCTGAACTTGCGTCAGATATCATGGACCGCGGTATCGTGCTTACTGGTGGAGGCGCATTGCTTCGGAACCTGGACAAGGTTATCAGCGAGGAAACAAAAATGCCGGTTTTAATTGCGGAAGATCCGCTTGACTGTGTTGCAATTGGAACGGGTAAAGCATTAGACCATATTGACTTATTTAAGAACAAAGCGAAAGAGTCAAGATAGTAAGAGGAAGGGAAGCGGGATTTATTCCAACTTCCCTGCTCTCTTATTATGTTTAAAGACAGTATAAATTTCCTTACTATGATTAGTGTATAGCTCAAGCGCCTGGCACTTTTGGGGCTCGATAATGAAGTCTGGGAGTGACTTCACTAATGGCCTTTGTTTACTAAACCTGACAGCAACAGGCATTGAAGGTTTTAGTTGGCAGCACTTGCCGGGGGCTGATAAAGGGGCTATCGCTTTTCTTATTACTTTTTAGATTACGAGGTGTCATCATGCCACAGTTCTTTTTTAATAAACGCCTGATAATGCTGCTTGTCAGTATTATAGTCCTCGTGGCATTGATTGGTTTTTCTCTAAGGGAGAGGGAAGAATTGTCCTGGCCGGAGCAGTTTGTAAAAGACTCGACCAGTTGGGTGCAATCTCTTGTTTCCAGGCCTGCGCATTTTGTTGCCGGCTTTTTCGAAAACCTTCAAGACTTGCAAAATACATATCAAGAAAATAAAGAATTAAAGACACGACTAAATGATATGGCCCGCCTTGAAGCTAAAGTATATTCCCTTGAAAAAGACAACGAGGAGCTTCAGGAAATTTTAGATAAAAAAGAGTCACTTGCAGACTATGAACCGAAACAAGCTGTTGTCATTGCCCGCAACCCGGAGCGATGGAATGAGCTGATCATCATCAATAAAGGAAAATCAGATGGTATTGAAAAAAATATGGCTGTGATCACTGCACGTGGATTAATTGGAAAAGTAAAGAGTACGACTCCTTTTTCTTCAACCGTACAGCTCGTCAGCGCGCTTGATCAAACTAATCGCATTGCAGCCCTGCTTCAAGGTGAAGAAGAGCTTCACGGTACGATCGAAGGTTTTGATAGAGAGCAAGAATTATTGCTGTTGAAAGGTCTTCCATATGATGCCAAGGTGGAAAAAGGACAGAATGTAATTACATCCGGATTGGGAGGAGTGTTTCCAAAGGCCCTTCCAATTGGAAAGGTTGTGAAGGTGGTTCCTGATGAATTCGGACTCAACCAAACGGCCTATGTAAAGCCAGAAGCCAATCTATATGACCTTGAACACGTGATGGTCGTGAAAAAAGTCATGGGTTCCGTTGATTTTACCGAAGATAGTGAAGGCGAGGAGGAAGGAGATTGAACCGTTTCTCGCTGCCAATCCTATTCGTTTTCCTGTTTATATTGGAAAGTTTATTTGTAGAGCTTCTGCCTGTTTCGGTGTTCAGTAATGACCGGATCCTTGCACCGCACTTCCTTATGGCCGGCATCCTTTTCTTGACTGCCTATTTAAGCCCTAAGCATGGAATCATTTATGGCTTTATTTTTGGACTTCTTTTTGATGTTGTTTATACAGAAATCATTGGGATCTATTTATTCATGTTCCCATTAATAGCTTATATCTTTGCCAATATGATGAGAGTACTACAAACAAATATTATGATTGTCTCTGTACTATCTCTAATTGGCATTGCTTTTCTTGAAATAGGTGCCTATGAAATGATGTATTTAATTAAGGTTACCGAGCTGAACTTCAGTTCTTTTGTTAGTATAAGGCTTATTCCGACACTGATTTTAAATCTGTCGTTTATCGTTTTGGCTGCATATTTTTTCAAAAAGCAGTTCGAAAAAGCTGCTGACAGGCTGCGAAATGATTGAGAAAATTCTCTATCCCGCCTATTCAAATAAAGGAATTTGGCATGTGCTTGTCGAATTTCTTTTATCATTGAGGTGAACATCCAGTATGAAAAAAACACAAAATGTGACAATAAAAGGGACTAAAGATGGACTCACGCTCCATTTAGATGATTCCTGCTCCTATGAAGAATTAAAGAAAGAGCTCGACAGGAAGCTATCCAATTCATCCCGTGTCCAAGAGGAGCAGCAATTGCTCTCAGTTAAGGTGAAGGCGGGAAATAGATACCTCACTCATGATCAGCAGGAAGAGCTGAAAGAACTTATACGCCAAAAAAGGAATTTATTCGTTGAGGATCTTGAAACTAACGTAATTACAAAGGCTGAAGCTGAGCAGCGCAGACAGGAAGCTGAAATTGTTTCTGTTGCCAGGGTGATTCGATCAGGACAGATCCTTGAAGTCGTTGGGGATTTGCTGCTAATTGGAGATGTGAATCCAGGCGGTACGGTAAAAGCGACAGGGAATATCTTCATCATGGGTGCATTGAAGGGAATCGCACATGCCGGTTATAATGGGAATGATAAAGCGGTAATTGCCGCTTCTAGTATGAAACCGTCACAATTGCGAATCAGCGATTGTATTAACCGGGCTCCGGATCACGTCCAGGAGGATGAGAACAGGGCGATGGAATGTGCTTACATATCTGACAATCAACAGATTGTTGTTGATAGATTACAAGTATTAATGCGAAAAAGACCTAATTTAACCAGATTTGAAGGAGGCCGCTAAAGTGGGAGAAGCGATCGTAGTTACATCCGGAAAAGGCGGAGTTGGCAAAACGACAACTTCTGCTAATATTGGTACAGCTTTGGCACTTCAAGGCAAAAGAGTCTGCCTCGTCGATACAGATATCGGCTTGCGTAATTTAGACGTTGTCATGGGGCTTGAAAATCGTATAATCTATGATCTTGTGGACGTTATTGATGGCAGATGCAAGATTCATCAGGCGCTTGTAAAAGATAAACGCTTCGACGATCTCTTATATTTGCTTCCTGCTGCCCAGACTAGTGATAAAACAGCAGTCCAGCCGGAACAAATGAAAAAGTTGATCAATGAACTGAAACAAGACTATGATTATATCATCATCGATTGCCCTGCAGGAATCGAACAAGGCTACAAAAATGCCGTCGCTGGCGCTGACAGGGCGATTGTGGTCACTACTCCTGAAGTCTCGGCAGTAAGGGACGCTGACAGGATCATCGGTTTGCTTGAAAAAGAAGAAAATGTTGAAGCGCCGAAGCTTGTCATCAACCGGATTCGCAGCCATATGATGAAAAATGGCGATATGCTTGATGTTGACGAAATCACTACGCATCTTTCTATCGACTTAATCGGTATCGTTGCAGATGATGATGAGGTAATTAAAGCATCCAACCACGGTGAACCGATTGCTTTGAATCCTAATAGCAAAGCCTCGATTGCCTACAGGAACATCGCCAGAAGAATACTTGGAGAATCTGTTCCATTGCAGCAGCTAGATTCCGCCGATAAAGGCGTGTTTTCAAAAATCAAGAAATTTTTCGGAGCCCGTTAAAGATTGGCGCCCGACCTCTAGGCATAACTGTTTCGAGGTCAGGCGTTTTTTTTTGTCCGGGAAAAGGGTATATCTATTTTCTAACTTGAATAGCTTTTGACGTTCATCTGTTTTTGTCATAACCCTGTTGGACAGGTCATAGACTTGTACTAACTATGTACAAGGGGATTGGTGGGGATAGGATGAGCTCGAGAACAGAAGACATGCGCAAAAGAATGTTAAAGAGGAAAAAAGAACGAGAAAGAATGGAGAAAGTGAACCATCGCCGTCTGTTTTATTCTGAAGAAGAACGGCATGGCTTCGACCGGATTCCATCATACGACTTCGGTCCTGATGAGGGAAGCCATCCTCTATTCAAAAAGGAAGTATTTTTATTCAAGATTCTGGCGTCAGCTTGCCTTGTTTTGATTGTGGCAATTCTTTTCCGCAGCCCCTCTGACAAGGCAGAAACAGCACAAAATTACATTAAGCAAACGATGGTGCAAGAATTCCAGTTTGCCGCTGTTTCTGATTGGTATGAAAATCAATTTGGAAAACCGCTCGCACTTCTTCCTGTTAAAAATAAAGGAGAGGGAGACAGCGAAGCAGTTGACAGACATAACCAGTACGCATTGCCGGCTTCAGGCAGAATCCTGGAGGATTTCGGAGACAACGGCCAAAGGATCATGATTGAAACGGGAAAAGGCGCCGGGGTTGAGGCAATGAACGAGGGGCTCGTCCACTTTGTCGGCATAAAGGACGGTTTTGGGAAAACGGTTATTGTCCAGCATGCTGATAAGAGTGAGACATGGTACGGGAACCTCGATGGAATTGAGGTGACCCTGTATGAATATATTTCAAAAGGCTCTAAGGTTGGAACAGCGATGGACAGCGAGGACGGTGCTAAAGGTTCCTTTTATTTCGCCATAAAAAAAGGGGATGATTTTATCAATCCCGTTCAGGTGATCAAGTTTGAATAAAATCTCTGACTTATTAAGAAAAATACGGATTCATCCTCTGTTATGGATAGTAATTGCCCTAGCTGTGGCAACTGCGCATTTTATAGAGCTAATGATGGTGCTGCTGATTATTTTTGTTCATGAAATGGGACATGGTGCTGCAGCTTCTTTTTTTGCATGGAGAATAAAGAAAATAGCTTTATTGCCATTTGGCGGCGTTGCTGAAATGGATGAACACGGAAATAGGCCCTTAAAGGAGGAGCTTATTGTCGTGGTGTCAGGGCCTCTTCAGCATGTGTGGATGATGGCAGCAGCCTATTTATTGTTCTTGGGTGGCATATTCCCTGAAAAATGGTATACCTTGTTCATTGAATACAATTTGATGGTATTATTGTTCAACTTGCTGCCGATATGGCCGCTCGATGGCGGCAAATTGATTTTTATCCTCATGTCCATGAACTCACCCTTCCAGGAAGCTCATCTACGGACATTGTATCTATCTGTTGGTTCGCTG
>DMSR01000323.1 GCA_003457145.1 Bacillus sp. (in: firmicutes) | reverse complement strand
TTTCAATTCGGCTTTTTCACCTGTTTTTAATTCTGTATACATATATCTTCTTAAGTCAGCCGAGTTCCCGACCTTCTCACCATTAATAGCAACGATGACATCCTGTTCCTTCAGCCCTGCTTTGAAAGCAGCGGAATCGCGCGCGATGTAGGTTACCATCGTCCCACCCTCGACAGCTTTTGGCAGGTCTTTGAGATACATATCCGGAATTTGCGTCAAATCCATAAGGCTGACACCTAAATAAGGCCGATCAACTTTGCCTTTTTGGATCAATTGGTCAACAATGGGAACAACATCCTTACTTGGAATCGCGAACCCTAGACCCTCAACGCCATTTTGGGAAATTTTTAAGCTGTTAATCCCGATGACCTTCCCATTCGTATTGATCAAAGCGCCTCCGCTGTTCCCTGGGTTGATTGCGGCATCTGTTTGGATGACATTCATTTCCCATTCACCAGCAGAAGTAGGAAATGAAATCGAACGGTCAACCGCGCTGACAATTCCCTGAGTGACTGTTCTTGATAAATCCAGTCCAAGTGGATTGCCGATCGCAAGCACCTGATCACCTGCCCTTAATACTGATGAATCACCAAATTCAATGACATCTTTCGCATGTTCAGCTGGGATTTCAACGACCGCCAAATCTGTCAATGCGTCTGCACCAATCACTTCAGCTTCTATTTTCTCTCCGTTAAAAAGAGACACTTCAACCTTTGATGCTCCTTCAATCACATGGTTATTAGTTACGATATAAGCGCTGCTGCCTGATTTTTTAAAGATGACGCCTGAACCAGAACCGCTTTCTACACTTCCCTTGCTTCTTGAGAGTGGCGTGTTCTGCTGCTGGTAATTTGTAATTCCGACAATCGATTTAGATGAATTTTCAATAATATCAGCAATCGATCCTTCTGTACTCTTCGTTGAAGTTGGAGCCAAACTTGAAGAAATCGTATTTTCCCCCGCTTTTTCAGAGACGTAGCCAGATTGTGACTGCTGTTGTTCCCCTGGATTTAAATCTGTGTAATTCACAGCCGCAAGCGTCAGTGCAGAGCCAATTACTCCCGCTGTTACTGTTGAAAAGAAGCTCTTATATTTTTTTGATTTATTCACAGGCTCAACTTCTGAACGCTGAGTACGCTGATCATTTTCATTCATTCCTTATTCCTCCTTGTTTTGTTCATCCTGCTAACTTGTCTTCATCTTAACCAGAAATTATGAACAAATTATTAACAAAGTGGGAACAAGGTTTTAACATTAATGGAAGAATTATAACGGACCTTTTGGTAAGTGTCTTTCCGTTTAGTGCGGAAGTCAAATAAAAAAATCCCCATTGCCAAACCTTGAATGTTTCCCTTACCCCGTTTTTTTGAAGAAATTCTCTCATAACCACACCCCGACTTTTTCTGAGGTTTCTGCCTGATACCATTAACTTCAATCATTAAAGCCGGAAACGCAAAAAAAACAGCCATTATTACAGCTGTTCTACCGTGTGCACGGCTGAGTCCTACTCTCACAGGAGGGACCTCCACCTACCACACCTCGTTCGGACAGCTTTTTAGTCCTATCCTCCAAACCTGTCCTAAGTCACACCTAGTTCGGACAGCTTTTTATTCTTTTCCTCCAAACCTGTCCGAAGTTACATCCAGTTCGGACAGCTTTTTAGTCATATCTTCCAAACCTGTCCGAAGTTACACCCAGTTCGGACAGCTTTTCAATCTTTTCCTCCAAACATGTCCGAAGTCACACCAGGTTCGGACAGCTTTTCAATCTTTTCCTCCAAACCTGTCCGAAGTCACACCAGGTTCGGACAGCTTTTCAATCTTTTCCTCTCAACCTGTCCGAAGTCACACCCAGTTCGGACAGCTTTTCAATCTTGTCGTCTCAACCTGTCCGAAGTCACACCAGGTTCGGACAGCTTTTCAATCTTTTCCTCCAAACCTGTCCGAAGTCACACCTAGTTCGGACAGCTTTTCAATCTTTTCCTCCAAACCTGTCCGAAGTCACACCAGGTTCGGACAGCTTTTTAGTCCTATCCTCTCAACCTGTCCGAAGTCACACCTAGTTCGGACAGCTTTTTAGTCATATCTTCCAAACCTGTCCGAAGTTACATCCAGTTCGGACAGCTTTTTATTCTTTTCCTCCAAACCTGTCCGAAGTTACATCCAGTTCGGACAGCTTTTTAGTCCTATCCTCCAAACCTGTCCTAAGTCACACCTAGTTCGGACAGCTTTTTAGTCCTATCCTCTCAACCTGTCCGAAGTCACACCCAGTTCGGACAGCTTTTCAATCTTTTCCTCCAAACCTGTCCGAAGTCACACCAAGTCTGGCAGGATTAGCTGAACAGCCTCATCCATCAGACTTTGCCCCTTGTGCTTTTTTAATGAGATTTTCTCAATGGTGGTATTCATAAAAAATTTCACTTCCGAATGTTAGTCTCCATAAAATAAACACAGAACAAAGTACTGCGGATGCCAAAATTTTATACTTCTCTTCTGCAAAATAACGTAGCAACTGCCTTGACCTTCGAAAAAAAGAGCTGCGGGCAAATTTGCCTGCAGCTCAGTTAAATAATCTTTTACACTTCAAAACTTCTGACGAGATTAGCCATTTCAATTGCTGAAGTTGCTGCATCCCATCCCTTATTGCCAGCCTTTGTTCCGGCACGTTCGATTGCCTGTTCGATTGTGTCAGTAGTCAGCACTCCAAAAATCACAGGAACTCCCGTATTTAATGCTGTTGAAGAAACGCCTTTGGCAGTCTCGCTGCAAACATAATCAAAATGTGGCGTAGAGCCTCGAATGACAGTCCCTAAGGTGATGACCGCATCATACTTATTGCTTTTCGCCATTTTTTGGGCGATCAGCGGAATTTCGAATGCGCCTGGAACCCATGCCACATCGACATTACTATCTTCGACGCCATGTCTTTTTAAAGCATCTTGAGCTCCGCCCAATAATTTGCTCGTAATAAATTCATTGAAACGCCCAACCACGATTCCAATCTTGAGCCCAGTTCCTACTAAATTTCCTTCAAAAGTTCTGTTCATTTTTATTCCTCCAAGTAATTAGTCTTTTAAAATTGCAGCAGATGCCCTAATTTGCTGTGTTTTGTTTTTAAATAATTTTCATTTTCTTCCCTAGTATCCATCTGGATCGGTACCCGGTCGACGACTTCAAGGTCATAGCCTTTCAACCCTTTTATTTTCCTGGGGTTATTTGTCAGCAGCTTCATTTGCTTGATTCCAAGGTCTTTTAAAATCTGGGCGCCGATTCCGTATTCTCTTAGATCTGCACCAAAGCCCAACTTTGCATTTGCTTCTACGGTATCATAGCCTTCTTCCTGAAGCTTGTAGGCTCTAAGTTTATTCATGAGCCCAATGCCTCTTCCTTCCTGACGCAAATACAGCAGTACCCCTCGTCCTTCTTCATTAATTTGCCGCAATGCCGCATGCAGCTGAGGACCGCAGTCACAGCGGAAGGAGCCGAAGACATCCCCTGTCAGACATTCTGAATGCACTCTGACAAGGACTGGTTCGTCGGGACCGATTTCCCCTTTTACCAATGCTATATGTTCTTTATCATCTACCACATTGGAATAGCCTACAGCTTTGAAAATGCCAAATTCAGTAGGAAGGTTAATTTCAATCTCTCTTTTGATTAATTGGTCCTTACGATTGCGGTATTCAATCAAGTCTTTGATTGTAATCATTTTCAACTCGAATTGATCGGCAATTTTCCGCAGCTCAGGAACACGAGCCATCGTGCCATCTTCATTCATGATTTCACAAATGACTCCTGCTGGCTTCGCTCCGCACAGTTTCGCTAAATCAACTGCCGCTTCTGTATGACCGGCCCTTCTTAATACTCCGCCACTTTTGGCAACAAGCGGGAATATATGACCCGGCCTTTTAAAATCAGCAGCCTTTGATTCTGGATCAAGCATGCTCAATACCGTTGCCGACCGTTCATAAGCTGAAATTCCCGTTGTCGAGAATTTATGGTCGATGCTGACAGTAAATGCTGTTCCATGCGGGTCGGTATTGCGCGAAACCATTGGAATTAAATCCAGCTGCTGAGCAATATCAGTTTCGATAGGGACACAGATCAGGCCCCGGCCGTGAGTCGCCATGAAGTTGATGACCTCTGGTGTAGCCTTTTCAGCCAGTGCAATGAAATCTCCTTCATTTTCCCGGTCCTCGTCGTCACAAACAATGACTACCTTTCCTTGCATAAGCTCATATATCGCTTCTTCGATTGGATCGAACATTTTCATCATCCTCACATAAACCCATTGTCTTCTAAGAATTGGGCTGAAATATTGTTGCCGCGCTTTGGAGCAGCTGAAGCCTGGTTATTCAAAAAGTGTCCAACATACTTACCGATCATGTCGCATTCAATATTCACAATATCTCCTGTTCCTTTAAATCCTAATACCGTTTCGGAAAGGGTAAGTGGAATAAGCGATAATGTTAAACTGTTCTCCGAGATTCCAAAAACAGTCAGGCTTGTACCGTCAACAGCAACCGAGCCTTTCAATATGACATATTTAAGTAATTCAGGCTCCACTTCAATTTCATAATATATTGCATTTTCAACCTGCTTTTTCCCTAAGATTACACCAACTCCATCAACATGGCCGGCGACAAAATGGCCTCCAAATCTTCCGCCAGCTGCCATAGCCCTCTCAAGGTTCACTTTCGAACCTCTTTTGACTGTTTTTAGACTGCTGGCTTTTACTGTTTCCGGCATAACATCGACTGTGAAACGGTTTTTGGTAAATGAAGTGACTGTCAGGCAAACTCCGTTTACAGCTATGCTATCTCCTAGATGGACATCTGTTAATACTTTACTAGCATCAATTGTCAGGACAAATGATGCTCCCGTATGCTGAATGTTTGCTACCGATCCGATTTCTTCAATAATTCCCGTAAACATACGAACCTCCCTTTAGACAGGCTCGGCAATGATCCGGATATCCTGGCCAATTTTTTTTACTTCTTTTATCTCCAGGGAAACTGAATCCTCAAGCTTTGGTATTCCCTCGCCTCCAAATGTGGCAGGAGCTGCTTTTCCGCCGATCAATTTAGGAGCGATATAGGTGATGACTTGCTGGAAGGCCAGTCCGGTTAAAAAGCTTCCCTGTACCTCAGCACCACCTTCGACAAAGACAGAAGTAATCCCGCGTTCACCCAGTTTCTTCAGTATTTCTGGAATCGCCACCTCGTTTTTTTCAAGTGTTAAGATTTCAATTCCTCTATCATTAAATAGTTTGACTATTGCCGGGTCCACTTCTGCTCCCGTAACGATGATCGTTTCAGCGAGTCGATCATGGACCACTCTCGATTCTATCGGAGTCCGGAGCTTAGTATCAAGAATCACTCTGATAGCGTTTTTCCCACCTGTATCAAGCCTTGTCGTCAAGCTTGGATTATCTTTAATGACCGTGTTGACTCCTACTAAAATGGCGTCATGCGTATGCCGGAACTGATGGACATCCTTTCTTGATTCCTCACTGGTGATCCACTTGCTTTCGCCTGTAACCGTGGCGATTTTGCCGTCCAGACTTATGGCGGTCTTTAAAGTGACAAAAGGCAAACCAGTGTTTATGTAATGAAAAAATACTTTATTAAGCTCAATTGCTTCATCCCTTAACAAGCCCTCTTCAACCTCGATGCCAGCCTCACGCATTCTCTTGATTCCAGTTCCGCCAACGAGAGGGTTAGGGTCTGTCGCAGCTACAAAAACCTTTTTGATCTCTGAATCAATGACTAAATTTGAACAAGGCGGTGTTTTGCCAAAATGGCTGCATGGCTCCAGTGTCACATATAGTGTGGCCCCCCTTGCCTTATCTCCAGCCATCCGGATAGCATGGACCTCGGCATGGGGCTCACCTGCTTTTAAATGGGCTCCCATGCCAACGATTTGATTGTCTTTTACAAGGACAGCACCAACATGGGGATTAGGAGCTGTTTGTCCTGTTGTCGCTTTCGCAAGGCTAATGGCAAGTGCCATATAGTCAAGATCGTTCATCTGGAACTCCCCCTAAATATAAATAAAACCCCGAAACATATAAGCTTC
>DMSR01000387.1 GCA_003457145.1 Bacillus sp. (in: firmicutes) | reverse complement strand
AAGAAGCTGTTCTTCAGGGTGGATTTGGAAGTTTTATTCTCGAAACTGCACAGGAGCTTGGGTACCATAAAGCAGAAATCGATCGAATGGGAATTCCGGATCAGTTCATAGAGCATGGCAGTGTCGATATATTGTTAAAGGAAATTGGGATGACTACAGAAGATGTTGTGTTGCGGATTCAAAATCTTGCAAGACAAAAACAAAAAAGGGCGTAACAGATGAAAATCAAAAAAGAACGATTAGATGTACTGCTTGTTGAGCGAGGGCTTTGTGAAACAAGGGAAAAAGCCAAACGGACAATCATGGCAGGGCTTGTCTATTCAAATGAAAACCGGCTCGATAAGCCAGGGGAAAAGGTGTATAGCGACCTTCCGCTTACCGTTAAAGGAAATGCCCTCCCTTATGTAAGCAGGGGAGGATTGAAGCTAGAAAAAGCTTTGAAGGTTTTTGATCTTGATGTAAAAGGAAAGACCTTGCTTGATATTGGTGCGTCCACTGGAGGGTTTACTGACTGTGCTCTTCAAAACGGAGCAGAGAAGTCATATGCGCTGGATGTAGGATATAACCAGCTAGCATGGAAGCTTAGACAGGACGAGCGAGTAGTCGTAATGGAAAGGACAAATTTCCGTTATGTAAAGCCAGAGGATTTAACTGAAGGTTTGCCGGATTTTGCGAGTATCGATGTTTCTTTTATCTCGCTGCGACTCATTTTTCCTGTACTGAAAACTTTACTGGCTGCTGGAAGTGATGTGGTAGCATTGGTTAAACCGCAATTCGAGGCAGGGCGTGAGCAAGTCGGCAAAAAAGGTATTGTGCGTGACAGAAAGGTTCATGAAGAAGTGCTGGCTCGAATTCTAGCCTTTGCGCTAGATGAAGGGTATGATGTCCTGAATCTTTCTTTTTCCCCAATCACTGGAGGAGATGGAAATATAGAATTCCTGCTCCATCTTCAGTGGAATGGTCCCGTTGACAAAGGCCGGCACTTATTTAAGGAAACCTGCGAATCAGTCGTAACTGATGCCCATAAGGAACTAAAATCTAAACAAAGCAATGAAGAATAGGCTTCCAAAGCCTGTTCTTTTTTTCTGCACAAAACCTGGTGCATCTCACGATAATTGTCTTCCGCACTTTAATTAATCGGAAGTAAATACTATGGCGGCCTCGTCAGCTGTAAATTATAAGTAACTGTTTGGCACTGGATATTTATTTTCAAAATTCATGCCTTTGTCAATATCACGGAAAGGTTTTGCGGAAAAACCTCGAATCATTGTACATTCTGGCGAAATCGGCTAACATATGATTATATATATAAATCGTAAAATGTTTCGGATTTTTTAGGGGTGATTAGATTGAATAAAGGACAACGCCATATTAAAATACGGGAGCTAATCGCAAGCAAGGATATTGAAACGCAGGATGAGCTTGTAGACCGTTTGAAGAACGCCGGCTATAATGTAACACAAGCTACTGTATCAAGGGACATTAAAGAACTTCATCTCGTAAAGGTTCCTTTAATTGACGGTAGGTATAAATACAGCCTGCCTGCAGACCAACGTTTCAACCCTTTGCAAAAATTAAAACGTTCTTTAATGGATGCTTTCATCAGAATCGACCAAGCAGGGCATTTACTGGTAATGAAAACCTTGCCAGGAAATGCAAATGCAATTGGGGCGTTAATCGATAATCTAGACTGGGATGATATACTTGGAACGATTTGTGGGGACGATACCATTTTAATCATTTGCCGATCTCCGGAAGATACTGAGATCATTACAAATCGTTTTCTTGAAATGCTGTAAATGAGGTGACGGTTGCTTGTTAAATGAATTATCGATAAGAAACTTTGCTATTATAGAATCTCTGTCTGTTTCTTTTAAAAAGGGACTAACTGTCCTGACCGGCGAAACGGGTGCCGGGAAATCGATCATCATCGATGCGATCCATTTGCTGGTCGGAAGCAGAGGTTCTGCCGAATTTGTACGTCATGGGGAAGAGAAGGCTGAAATTGAAGGATTGTTCTTTCTAGAGGGTGATCACCACCCTTGCTATGCAAAAGCCGCTGAATTCGGCATTGAAATAGAAGAGGGCATGATCATTTTGCGTAGGGACATATCCCGAAGTGGTAAAAGTGTCTGCAGAATAAATGGCAAGTTAGTAACTATATCTGTTTTAAGAGAAGTTGGCTCCTCCCTGATCGATATACACGGACAGCATGAACACCAGGAATTGATGGATGAGGCAAGACATATTAACCTTCTTGATCAATTCGGTTCAGAAGAAATCATTCCTGCACTTTCAGAATATCAGCAAGTCTTTCGCTCATATGAGCAAATGCAAAAGAAATTAAAAAGCTTAAGTGAAAATGAACAACAGATGGCTCACAGGCTTGATTTAATACAATTCCAGCTAGAGGAGATCCAATCAGCGAACCTTAAAATTGATGAAGATGAAGAACTGCTCGAAGAAAAGCGGAAGCTCGGCAACTTCGAACGGATTTTCGATAGTATCCAAACAAGCTATTCAGCGCTTCGGGGAGAACAAAAGGGCTTGGACTGGATTGCGATGGTGATGGATAACCTGCAAACAGCTGCTGATTTGGACCAGTCATACAAAGCTGTTTCTGAAGTTGTCTCCAATAGCTTTTATATGCTTGAAGACGCAGCCCGCACGATCAGGAATGAACTTGATTCTCTTGAATATGATCCCCAACGGTTAAATGAAATAGAAGATCGCTTGAATGAAATCAATCAGTTAAAACGCAAATATGGCAAGAATATCGAGGAAATCCTGGAATATTCATCTCGGATCGAGGAAGAAATAGAAACATTGCAAAATAAAGAAGTCCATATTGGAAATATGGAAAAAGAACTTACTTCCCTCAAAAAAGACCTCCGTCTCGAAGCAGTACATCTGACAGATACTCGTAAAAAATGGGCGAAGAAGCTGACTAAATTGATCCATAAAGAACTAAAAGAGCTTTACATGGATAAATCGGTTTTTGAGCTGAGGATTGAGTCCAACCCGGAATCGTTCTTTAAAAATGGCGGGGACAAAGTTGAATTCTATATCTCAACAAATCCCGGAGAACCATTGAAACCTTTATCCAAAATTGCCTCAGGCGGTGAGTTATCGCGGATAATGCTTGCACTAAAAAGCATTTTCTCTAAACATCAGGGTGTCACTTCGATCATCTTTGACGAAGTCGATACAGGTGTCAGCGGGCGTGTGGCTCAATCAATTGCAGAGAAGATTTACAAAGTGTCTACAGGGTCACAAGTCCTTTGTATTTCTCATTTGCCCCAGGTGGCAGCAATGGCAGATACCCATTTATATATTACAAAGGTTATTAAAAATGGCCGGACTAAAACCTCTGTTACGCCTTTATCTGTTCCTGAAAAGGTAAAGGAGATCGGCCGGATGATTTCTGGAGTGGAAATTACTGATTTAACAAGGCAGCATGCCGAAGAACTTTTACAGCTTGCTCAGAATATGAAGGCTGTAACTTGAAAAGCTATCCATAAAGGGTAGCTTTTTTATTTTTATACTGGTTATAAATGCGACGAGTCGAGGCAAAATTAAAGATGTAGCCATTTTTGATGTGTGTGTGGACTAGAAGCGAGGAGAGTGAATGGATTTGAAAAAAGATTTTTTCAGAAAATTTATTGGTGGAATTCTCCTTGTTTCATTAATTGCTCTAGGTTTTGCAAAACCCGTACATGAATATTTATCTATTCCAGGAGATATAACTTTGTTTGAGGGGCAACAGCTTGATATAACGGCTAGTGCCGTATATGCTTCTGCACCTATAAAAAATACAAGTATAGCTGTTAAACAGACG
>DMSR01000125.1 GCA_003457145.1 Bacillus sp. (in: firmicutes) | reverse complement strand
AAACAAATCAATAGACCTCAAATCATTAGAAGCAGCTTTTGAAAAAGCAACACAGCTGTCAGAGCAGGGAAGGGAGCTCTCAGCCCGAAAGGTGGTCGCAGAGGCGATCAGCCAGCTGGAGAAGGACAATCCAATTCTTCAAAAGAACGCGAATCTGCTGGCACTGTCAGAAGCAGAACAGGATGCGATCAATGATTCAGTGCAAGCACTGAATCTGCAGTCGAAGGCTATTTTAGTGACAGAGATAACGAAGAAACTTTCGCAGATGGCGATTGATTTTAAAAAGGTCAAACAAGAAATCACCAAAAGCCTCGATCATGTCTCGATGATCATTGATAAAAGCGGCGGACAGGCAAATGCCAGGCAGATGCTGGATTTGTCGATAAACAAGCTGGATCATGCCATCCTGAAAAGCAATTTCATGCTCTATACCGATATGCTGACAGAGAAGAAGATGCTGACTGCCAGCTCGCGTTTATCAGAGGCAAGGAATCTGCTGGCAAAGGGCGAGTTCAGCCAGGCAAGCCAGATTGTTAAAGAGGTAAAGGGTGTACTCGACCAGATTATATTTAAACCATCCATGACAAGGGTACAGCATGTCGTTTCCGAACAAAGCCTGTTGAAGTCTGCAGTTACAATGGAGGACCAGGTGGCCTATGGAATCAAACAGGCAGTGAGACCGATGCCTGACCAGGATTATTCATCGCGTCAGGTCTTTGAGTCATTAAGGCGGCTCGGTTTAACGCATGAGAATGATGTGGCTAATAACTTAGTGTTTGGCAAAAACGTCCGGGAAGAAATGGATAGCAATTTGAAATCGACACTGATAAAAATGGCGCAGGATGGAGAGGGGAATGCCAAGGCGGAGCAGGCACTTTCCAGTCTGACAGGTCAGCAGCTTTTGAATAAACAGGATTCTTCAGGGATGCAAAATTTATTCATGCAGATGCCGTTCCTGCTGAATCAAAAAATGGAGAATATCAAGGTATTCATCAACTCACAGAAGTCGGGCGAGAAAATTGATTGGGAAAACTGCAGCCTTTATTTTGTACTGGAGACCAAAAAGCTTGGTGAGGTAGGAATATTGGTAACAGCGCAGACCCGGAATGTCTCAATCACTTTTAACAGTACCAAGGACAAACTCGACACCATCCTGGACCCGATGACAGAAGTATCGAAAGAGCGTCTGGAGGAAATAGGGTACAATCTGGAGGCATTGAAAGCGAAGAAGACCGAAGCAGAGGCTTCAGCAGAAGCAACTGAAGAAAAGTTGCACAGTTTAACCCCTGCTTTTACAGAGAAAGGGTACGATTTTACGATATGAACAATCATTACTTTAACCAAATTAACCGCAGAGTGGTCAATGGCCCTTCTGCGGCGGTCATTAAATATGATGAAGAGCAAGGGAAATCCCCGTCAGTCGTTGCGCAAGGAACAGGGGCGGTGGCTGAGAAAATCATCGAGCTTGCGAAGAAGAACAATGTCCATCTCCAGGAAGATTCATCGCTGCTGCAAAACTTGCTTGATATCGACCTTGGAGATTCAGTTCCTCCCCAGTTATATGGTGTCATTGCAGAGGTTTTCATTTTGCTCGAAGAATTAGAAAAAAACTATTAAATATTAAATGGTATTGCCGATAAAAACTATAGTTACCAATTACGGAGGTATAAGATGGAGGCACTGACAAAGGACGTCATCTTCAAGAAAAGCCCCCAGGAATTAACGGCTCTCCTTTACGAAGGAATCATTGAAAACCTGGAGCAGGCAATAGAGCTTATTAATGAGAAGTCTTATGTACAGGCAAACGCCAAGCTGCAAAGGACAAATGATATTATACATAGACTTGGAGTCGGCCTCAAGTACGAAGCAGGNNAGGACCGATCGGGCAGCAGCTTGATCTGCTTTATAACTATATGGCGGACCAGATCATCCAGGCGAATTTAAGGAAGGATACCGTCCTCCTAAGAGAAATGATAACACTGATTGAGCCGATCGCACAGGCATGGAATGATGTGTTGAAAATGAAAGTGAACATCTCTCAGTCCAGCACAGATCGAAAAGTTTCAGTATATGAAAACAGCATTATGAGAGCCCAAAATTAACGAGAGATAGAGGGGTACAGAATGAGAATAAACCATAATATATCCGCGTTGAACGCATATCGTAATTTAGCAGTTAATAATGCAAACACGGCGAAGAGTCTTGAAAAATTATCTTCAGGCCTAAGAATCAACAAGGCTTCCGATGATGCAGCTGGACTGGCGATCTCTGAAAAAATGCGCTCGCAAATCCGCGGCCTGGAAATGGCAGAAAGAAACGCTCTTGATGGCATTTCACTGATCCAGACAGCCGAAGGCGCGCTTTCCTCTTCACACGACATCCTGCAGCGAATGCGCGAGCTTGCTGTTCAATCAGCAAACGATTCCTATACGGATACAGACCGCGCCGAAATTCAGAAGGAAGTGAACCAGCTTACTTCGGAGCTTAATAGAATCGGGAACTCAACAGAGTTCAACAGCGCTTCATTGCTTGATGGAACTAGAAAGAATACCATAGACCAGGACGGCTCACTGAACTTCCAGATTGGAGCAAATGCAGGACAGTCAGTTACTTTAGAAGTGAATGATATGCGTGCCGTGGCACTCCAGGTTAGTGCAGATGCTGCTGGTGAAAAAAACGTGACAATGGCGGATGGCTCAGTTNNTCAGTTAAACAGGTATGGTATACACAAATTGCGAGCGTTAATAACGGCGTTTCTGCTGCCAATACTGAATTTGCCGTCGACCTGACTTCACACGAAAAAGCACAGGCTGCAATCACAGTATTTTCAGATGCGATTCAGCAGGTTTCTTCCGAGCGTTCCCGCCTTGGGTCAATCCAGAATCGTCTTGAGCATACAGTAAACAACTTAAGGACAATGACTGAGAATGTGACTTCTTCCGAATCCCGTATCCGCGACCTTGATATGGCGAAGGAGATGTCGACCTTCACTAAGAACAACATCCTTAACCAGGCAGCACAAGCGNNATGCCTCAGGGTGTTTTACAGTTACTAAAATAAACTTTTATATGTGGGAGGCATCAAATGCCTCTCCCTTTTTTTGTCGAAAGTCAGTTATAATAAAAGAAGTAAGTTTACTAAGAGGTGTGAACGTATGGATATTCAACGCATTTCAAAAGCTTCTGTTGTCAAGACTGGAATGAAGGTAGCGGTCGCCAAGGATTCGATTTCATTCAGCGAAGTTATCGGCCAGCGTCGCACTAATGTCAATGTTGAACG
>DMSR01000061.1 GCA_003457145.1 Bacillus sp. (in: firmicutes) | reverse complement strand
ACGATCCAATTAAGTATAGTCCAGCTGTCACAGTAAAGACCATGGCATAACCCCAATATGAACCGTACTTCAGCACGATTCCGGTAGAAACAGGGCCCATTAAAGCCCAACCTAAGTTAAATACCATCTGATTCACAGAATTCGCCAGACCCTTCATCGAATCATCGACCTGAGCCATCATTAAAGACATCTGAATAGGGTTTCCGGCGTTCATCAATGCTTGTCGAAATAAGAATCCTACGGCGGCCAGCCAAAAATGTTCTGTGTATGCCGTCAACAATAAAAATGGCAGTGACAAGAGCTGCAAAGTCACGACAGCCTTAACTTCGCCAAGCCTGCGTACAACCATGGGACCTATGATCATCGCTGCGGCCGTAGCTCCCTGGCCAAGAGATATCACTAAACCAATTAACGAATTAGATGCATAAAATCTATCGGCGAAATACAAGTTCAAATATGGAATAACAAGACCTGCTCCAAAGCCAATCATCAATTGGGCAAGTGCAAACAACAGGATTATTTTCATGCTATCCCGGTGCATGAACAGCTTGTTTAAACCGCTGACTTTCAGCCGGTCTTTCTTCACCTTCGACATTTCAGTCAGCTTTATTAGTGGTATAGTCCCGGAAATAAATAAGATTGCACCAAAGATCAATGTATATCTGATGCTTTCAAGGTCAGGTACAATAATGCCAAACAAATCTGTCAGCACTCCGCCTAGTAAACTGCCAATTACATGTGCCGAAGTCATTGCCGCAAAGTGAATGCTGAATAAATGCACTCGCTGTTCTGGTTTAGAGTTTTCGGCCAGCCAGGGAATAATTGAAACCTGGACGAAAGCTGATGCCAGCCCAGTTCCAAACGCAAATAGAATCAGCAGCGAATGATCCTCGACCATACTCCTTGCAAATAAAATAATCCCAGTCGAAATAGCACCAAAAAGCATTAGCTTCTTCCTGCCTACTTTATCGCTCAATATTCCTGCAGGTATCAGAACTAGCGCTGTGGCGAGGGCCGCCATCGAAATGACCTTACCATTAACCAGCTCGTTATATCCAAGTTCCCTGATATAAAAGTTATAAATGACCATAAAAATCCCAAGACCAATTTGTGTTAAAATATTGGCAATAAAAGATAATTTTATATTGCGATTATAGCTTTTAATTTGCTCTGCCCATTCATTATATAAAGCCATAAATTTCGCACCTCGATTATTTCGCTTATCTAAATATAATAATATTTATGGCATGATATGTAAATCTATTGCTTGGTTTTTTATCCTATTTTTCAAAAAGATTTTTGTCTCAGAACTTTTCTTTATATCAAAAAAAAAAACGGCTCAGCCGTTTGTTTTAACATGTGCTAAGGTATTTAGTTTTTCATATAAAAAGGGGACGGATTGAAAGGCATAAATTTTCTCCTGTACATCTCCTTTATTTATGATAATCAGGCAAGGAACACTTTCAATTTCGAACCGTTCTGCCATCGTTGGCATAAAGTTCAAGTCTGCCTTACCCGAATCGAGCTCCGGTAATAGTTTTTCAATAACCGACAGCATCTTACTGGCAACCTGACATGTTCCGCACATTGGGGTGTAAAAATAAATATAGCCCGATTTCTTATCCCCAATAAATGTATCGATTTCTTTATTCGTCCACTCCATCATCTAAGTCTCATCCTTTTTCTAAATACTCTGCATGAACATCGATGTTTGCTCCTATCAAAACTGTAGCAAGATGGTTTTCCGGCGCCGTCGCGACTTCTCTGTACATTTTATCAATGTATAAGTGGTTTGCTTCGGGGAATTCCCGCTTGAATTGTTTTCTTAGCTTTTCTCCGGATGCATCTGCATCCACAAGGATATATACATCTTTATTGAACAGTGAATCAACCAACTCATCAAGCTTTGATACACCTATCGTTCCATTGGTGCAGATGATTTCCACAGATTCTTTCAAAACTGTCTGGACTTTTCTTTTATCTGAAGAACCTTCTACAATGATCACCTTGTAATTTTCATCCATCGTCATAACCACCTATGCAACAGAAAATTTTTTCTTTACAACATTATAAACAAGAATGACTTTTTTGTGCTGCTACCCAATTGTATTTCCATTGTTACTTTTTTTGTTCTATATTGCAAAAATTTAAGCATCCATTGTTCAAAAAAAGAAATCCCTAAAAAAAATAGCGGCTTTAATGGCCGCTGCTCTGTTCTTAACACCAGCCACCTTCATCACAATCAGTATACCGAGGTTCTGATTGTTCCGGCACTGATACATGCTGGTAAATCTTATTCTGTTCAGACTCATAGTGATGATTTAGCTCCATTTGGATCCCATCAGGAAGCTTAATCCTTCCAATTGACTCACCTTCTGCAAAAAGCTGAATTTCCCCATTAAGTAATTTGCCGGTCACTCTGTCAGTGATATCTAATTTTTGTTGTTTTAATGTCATCTGACTCATCCTTTCAATGATAATCGTGCTGTTAGTTTGCCCGAAATACCAGGATGAAGAGATGGAAATAATAAGGAGGTATCCATCAGGACTTTTTAAAATGAAGCCTTTATGGCAATTATTGTTTCTTTAACGATAACGCTCATTTAGGGTTGCTATGAACCGGGAAAGTTTAATAAATTGTAAATACAGAGCCCGTTTTTACTTTTGATCTGGAAAGTAATTTATGAAAAAACATAATAAAAACGCCCAGGCTGAACAGGGCGTTTAAATGTGACTTATTCTTTTGTCATTTCTTCATATTGTTCAGCTGTCATTAGCTTGTCTACTTCACTATTATCAGATAGTTCCACAACAACCATCCAGGCCTTCTCATATGGTGATTCGTTAACAAACTCAGGGCTGTCATTCAGGTCTTCGTTCACTTCCACTACTTTACCGCTTACTGGTGCGTAAAGCTCAGAAACTGTTTTAACGGATTCAACACTTCCGAATGGCTCATCAGCAGTAATCTCGTCTCCTACTTCAGGAAGCTCGACGAATACGATGTCGCCTAACTCGGATTGAGCAAAATCAGTAATCCCTATACGAACCTTTTCTCCTTCTACTTTTACCCATTCGTGTTCTTCAGAATAACGCAACTCTTTTGGTGTATTCATTTTAACTATCCCTCCATTTTTATATCTCTATCGATAATTATCGATCGGACCAAACTTAAAGCCAGGCTTTTTCGTATTCTTCCTCTTTAAAGCCTACGGTTACTTTTTCCCCGTCTGTCATAAGCGGGCGCTTGATAAGCATTCCATCAGAGGCAAGCAACTCTAATAATTCACTCTGGGAAGAAGTCTTAATTTTGTCTTTCATTCCTAGTTCCCGATATTTTTGCCCGCTTGTATTGAAAAACCTTTTAATTTCGAGGCCGCTGTTCTCCAGCATTCCTTCAAGCTCGGATTGGGAAGGCGGGTTTTCGACAATATGTACTTCATTATAGGCTATTTCATGCTGGTCTAACCATTTCTTGGCATTTCTGCAGGTTCCGCATTTTGGGTACCAATAAAACGTTTTTGCCATCTTCTCACCACCCTTTGTTATTATCCCTTTAAAGTATCCCTCTAAACGGATAGTAACATATCTGGAAGGGAAAATTCTAACATTCTTGTTTAAATTACCTCATTTTTTAGCGCATCCTATTATTACTTCAACAAACTTCGCTAAATTCCTCCTATCCATAAAATTTTCAGGTCCCATTAAGAGGAACAAACTCCTCCCAGTAGGGAGAGGAGTTTGTTGACTTCAATTAAATTATACAATGAACCGTTCCGCTTCGATCAGCTTTTCAGCTGCTTCCCGCTTCTTGGCGATTACATTGATTGGAGTGTGTCTTGTGAATTTACGTAGTGCTGAAGTAAGCATGCGAAGTGCATCTCCCTCTTCAGTCGCAACAAGAGTCTCTTTTGCATCCTTTTCGATTTCATTGAAGGCTTCCTGGCAGAAGATTTGTGTATAAAGAAGCTTTTGCTTGCTCTTTTCCACTCCATCCTTAGCAATTGCCTTTTCGGTACGAAGAACAGCGGATTCCATTGAATAGGCATTAGAAATAATATCTGCAATATTCACAAGGATTTCCTGCTCCTTTTCTAGCGCCTTGCCAAACTTTTGAGCTGCTAAACCAGCTGCTAACAAACCAATCTTCTTTGCATTCTTAACAAGGTACTTTTCCTGAGCAAGAGGCTCGTCGCCTGGCTCTTCTGGAATAAGCATCATCAGCTCATCCTGAAGTGCCTGGGCTTTTTGCAGCAATGGAAGCTCACCTTTCATTGCCTTGCGGAGGAATGTGCCTGGAACCAACAGACGGTTGATCTCATTTGTGCCTTCAAAGATTCGGTTAATCCTTGAATCACGGTATGCACGTTCGATTTCATATTCCTGCATGTAACCATATCCGCCATGGATTTGCACGCCTTCATCCACAACATAATCAAGCGTTTCAGACGCAAAAACTTTGTTTAGGGAGCATTCAATTGCATACTCAGCAATGGAATCAGCAACAGCTTTTCCATTGTGGATCTCTTCTTCCGTTAATTGGCTCATTCTATCTTCGAAAAGGCCGACTGTACGATAGACAGAGCTTTCAGTTGCATAAATTTTCGAAGCCATTGTCGAAAGCTTTTCTTTCGTTAAATTGAACTGGGAAATCGGAGTTTTGAACTGCTGGCGCTGATTCGCATATTTTACGGTTAAACCGAACGCATGCTTTGCGCCGCCAGTTGCACCTACACCCAGCTTGTAACGGCCGATATTCAGGATATTAAAGGCAATGATATGACCTCTTCCTGCTTCTCCTAAAAGATTCTCAACCGGAACTTGAGCATCTTCAAGAATCAGTGTACGTGTAGATGAGCTCTTGATGCCCATTTTCTTTTCTTCTGCACCAACTGAAACGCCGGGGAATTCCCTTTCAACAATGAATGTTGAAAATTGCTCTCCATCAATTTTTGCATAAACGACGAAAACATCCGCGAATCCCGCATTTGTAATCCATTGCTTTTCTCCATTGAGGATGTAATGAGTGCCTTCAGCATTTAATTTTGCGGTTGCCCTTGCGCCTAGTGCGTCAGAACCTGACCCCGGCTCTGTAAGTGCATATGCCGCTAGCTTCTCACCTGTTGCCAAAACAGGCAAATACTTTTCCTTTTGCTGCTCATTTCCAAACAGAACGATAGGGAGTGACCCGATTCCTACGTGTGCCCCATGGGAAATAGAGAACCCGCCTGCGATCGACATCTTTTCAGAAATAAGAGCCGAACTAATTTTATCTAGACTCAGACCGCCGTATTCTTCTGGAACGTCCGCCCCAAGAAGTCCAAGGTCTCCAGCCTGCTTCAACAACTTGACAGTACGGTCGAATTCGTGCTTTTCAATATATTCAACCTGAGGCAATACTTCGTTTATAACAAAATCCTCAGCTGTTTTCGCAATCATTTTTTGTTCATCACTATAATCTTCCGGTGTAAACACCTGATCATATGTTACATCGTCAATCAGGAAGCCTCCGCCTTTAATCAGCTTATCAGTCTGGTTTGCCATAATTTTTCCTCCTATCCATTTTGGGGAAGGAGCTGTAAGGCTCCTCCAATTATCTAAAGATCTTAATAAATTGATTACGATTATTAGAGTCTTATAAAAGCTCAAATACTCCGGCAGC
>DMSR01000539.1 GCA_003457145.1 Bacillus sp. (in: firmicutes) | reverse complement strand
AAGTGGGGACTCTTGAATTACTAAAATCGATGCACCCTACTTAAAGTAACCAGCCAAAGTAAAATAAGCGGAGATTTTCCGGTTAGTTGCAGAATGAAGCTTGTTTCGGGGTATATAAGCGGAAGTTTTCCGCTTATGCAACGCGAAATCCTCATTTTTATATTTTTTCCAGTCAATAGGCGGAATTTCTCCGTTTATTTAAACTATTTTCAATGCCATTTACCTAATTAAGCGGAATTTTTCCGACTAATTAACTGATTAGACCGTATCCTCTCTAATCAAATTCCTTCAAAAGTCCCAGTAACTACCCTCTTAAAAGGGTAGTGTAATTTCAACTTTGAATTGTCACGAAAATATTCGGAAGCGAAAAAGCATGATGAGTAAATTGCTATTCACCATGCATTTTACTCCGTTATCTGTCCTGTTATTTATGATCTGGACTTCAAAAGAGAACCCGCTTATTAAAAAATAGGGCATCTTTTTGTGTTAGGCGATGNNGATGGTTAAAGCTCCTTGTGAATAAGCGCACAAAATTGATCGTAAATGGAATCTTTTAAAAGGTCCTGTACAAAAGAGGTTTTTGCATGAAATTAGGTGTTAAATGTTTTAAAATGGGGAAAGATTAAATACGAGAAAAACTAATGGGTGATGGTTATGATAGGTTGTCTTTTGATCCATGGATTTACAGGATCACCGTTTGAAGTAGAACCGCTTGGTCAGTCCTTGAAAGAAAGAACCGACTGGAAGATTGCTGTCCCCACACTTCCCGGCCATGGAGAAGAACTCAGTTTGAAGGGAATCAAGTACAATCAATGGATTAATCATGCGGAAACCGAACTGAAAGCGCTTTTGAAGGAATGCGACTCGGTTTATGTCATTGGTTTTTCGATGGGAGGATTGATTGCAAGCTATCTTGCTTCCAAATATCCAGTGGATAAACTTGTCCTCTTGAGTGCAGCTGCTTATTACGTAAACCCAAAGCAGCTGGCCTCCGATGTGAAGGAAATGGTGAGGGATACAGTTAAAGGAAAGTTGACAGAAAATGAATTGTTTCTCCGCTATAAACGCAAAATTAAAGAAACGCCCATGACCGCAACCTTGCAGTTTCGCAGGCTTGTATCCGAAATCCGGCCTATTCTCAAAAAAGTGAAAGTCCCGACATTAATAGCACAGGGAGAGAGTGATGGGATTGTCCCGCCAAAGAGTGCCCAATATTTATATGAACATATTGGGGCAGTGGAAAAACGGCTGATTTATTATAAGAACTCCAAACATCTGATCTGTCATGGTGATGAGAAGGAACAGCTTTTCGAGGAAGTGTACGATTTTTTAACTTCCCACGAGAGAGATGGCATCAGCAGCTAGGCGATTCATCAAAAATTGCTTTTCTTTCCTAAAGATGGTATCATGAAAATGAGTGTCTATCTGAGAAAATCCTTTAAGCGGACATACTCCCGTGCTGGAGAATGTCTTTTTTTGCTAATATTTCAGGTTCTGTGCTTCAGCGTAAAGGATTTTGCTGATTCAGCCCTGCTTAAAACCAAGGTGCTAGCACCTATTTTGCCTTAACGGTACAATAAACTAACCAGAATCAGAAATGGTTTGGATCAAACTTAAACAGCCACTTACTATAAAACAAAAGTGTAGGCGACTTATAGCCTCGGGCAAGTAACTCGTGAGGCCTGAAGCCGAAACTGGACAAAAGTAAATTGTAAAAATAAAGGAGAATGAGCAAAGTTGACAATGTTCCAAGAGATGGGTATTAGCCCCGCAACATTAAAAGCAGTAAAGAATATGGGTTTTGAGGAAGCAACTCCAATTCAGGCACAAACGATCCCGCTTAGCCTTGAAAATAAGGATGTAATCGGCCAGGCACAGACAGGTACTGGTAAGACTGCAGCTTTCGGTATCCCGCTTGTTGAAAAAATCGTTAAAGAAAAGCACCATATTCAAGGGATGATCATTGCACCTACACGTGAATTGGCCATTCAGGTTTCAGAAGAATTGTACAAAATCGGTGCTGGGAAAAAAATTGGCGTATTGGCTATTTATGGCGGCCAGGATATCAGCCGTCAAATCCGTGCTTTGAAAAAAGGTCCGCATATCATCGTCGGAACACCTGGACGCCTGCTTGACCACATTAACAGGAAGACCATGAATCTTGAAAATGTTGAAACTGTCATCCTGGACGAAGCAGATGAAATGCTGAACATGGGCTTTATCGAAGATATCGAAGAAATCTTGTCCAAAATGCCTTCTAGTGAGCGTCAAACATTGTTGTTCTCCGCGACGATGCCTGGCCCGATCCAGAAGATAGCTGAGCGTTTCATGAAGAATCCGACAGTCGTTCGCGTCCAAGCAAAAGAAATGACTGTTCCTTCAATTGAACAATTTTATGTTGAAGTACAGGAAAAGAATAAATTTGACGTCCTGACTAGACTTCTTGATATTCAATCTCCAGAGTTGTCCATCATCTTTGGTAGAACAAAGCGCCGGGTAGATGAGCTTTCAGAAGCTCTTAACTTACGCGGTTATACATCTGAGGGAATTCATGGCGACCTTACACAAGCGAAGCGTATGTCTGTCCTTAGGAAGTTCAAAGAAGGTTCAATCGACGTTCTTGTTGCAACAGATGTTGCCGCTCGTGGCCTTGATATCTCTGGTGTAACTCATGTTTACAACTTTGATATTCCGCAAGATCCCGAGAGCTATGTACACCGTATCGGACGTACAGGACGTGCAGGGAAAACAGGTATGGCGATTACTTTCGTTACTGCAAGAGAGCAATCTTACCTGCAGGTAGTTGAAAGAACAACGAAGCGCCGTATGGAAAAATTGAAAGCTCCAACAATGGATGAGGCCCTAGAAGGCCAGCAAAAAGCTGTTATCGACAAAATCATGGCGACGATAGAGTCTAACAACCTGCAGTATTACCGCCAGGCAGCGGATGAGCTGTTAAGGAACCATGATGCGCCTACGGTTGTAGCTTCTGTCCTTAAAATGCTGACTAAAGAGCCGGATATGTCTCCTGTCAAGCTAACAGAGGAAAAGCCACTTCCAAACAGAAACAAAAAACCGCAGGAACGCAGAAGATACGATTCTAACAGCGGCGGCGGCGGACGCAAGAAGCCACCTTTAAAGCCAAGATCAGGCGGCGCTAAGCGCTCAGGCGGAAGCAGAGAAGGCGGCGGCGGCTTTAAGTCTAGATCGCCAAGGTAATTTAAATGATGATAATCCCTGGTTTTTATAAAACCGGGGATTTTTTTTATGCGTTTTTCGAGTAAGCGGGTTTCCGATTTTGTTTTCCCAGTCTATAGGCCACTTTATGCTATTCCGATAGATTGAGTTGGGCATACTACCTTAAAATGGTGGAGGTGTTTATTATGACGATCGTGAGGCTCGGATATGTGGCCATGAGTGAAGAGCTGCAAAATTGCTCGCCGTCACAGACGATGACATTCAAACAATTCCAAGGGATTAAAGACCGTGAAGCGGCGATCGGGAAGCTAGAAAGAATTGCGATTTCGAATCTAGAGAACTGCCTGCGCCTATTAAAGCATAATAAGGCGAATGATATTCACTTTTTCCGTCTCAGCTCCAGGCTGATTCCACTGGCAAACCATGAGGAGCTTTCGGATTGGAAATATATGAGGGCATTGAAAGAACCGTTAAAGGACATAGCGGAATTTTTACATAGTAACCCGATGCGTGTTGATTTTCATCCAGACCACTTTGTGCTTATGAATACACTGAAAAAAGATATTTTAAATACATCTGTAAAAACCCTTGCCATGCACCATGCTTTGCTCAAAGGAATGGAAATAGATACAGAGCACCGCTGCGTCCTTCATGTTGGAGGCGTTTATGATGACAAGGAAAAAGCGCTTGAGCAATTTATCCACAACTGGGGACTTATCTCGCCGAGATTGCAGAGTATGATTATCCTTGAAAACGATGATACTTCTTTCATGCTGAATGACACATTATACCTTTGCGAAAAACTCGGCATTCCACTCGTATTCGATTACCACCATCACCTTGCCCATCATGAGGATGAAAATTGGGCCGCGCAATGGGAGCGGGTAATCGGAACATGGGGACACTCAAAGCTGCCTGTGAAAATGCATATCTCCAGCCCGCGGTCAGAGAAAGAATTCAGGGCGCATGCAGAATATGTCGATGTCCACATGTTCATGGATTTTCTGAACGGAATCAAAGGATCCATACCGGAAATCCACTGCATGATCGAGGCGAAAAAGAAGGATCTCGCTCTGTTCCAGCTTGCCGACGACCTAAAGAAAGTTTCGCAATTAGAGCAAATCGACGGAAGCAGCTTCCTGCTTAAATGATTTTTCGAAAAAATCCGGTTGGTGACAGGCACCATTCAGGGAGGCACCTGTTCCGGGGTTTTTACCCAAATTAATGTCCACTAATGTGTTCATGTTGTATACTTAGGAAGGTGCTATTAATTGGAAACGCAGGAGGATGCTTAATGACGATCTCTGAGCCGCAAAAACGTATTTCAGAGCGGGCTTTAACTGTCTGGAAAATATCCGCTTTCCTCCATTCTTTGGTGGTATGGCTGATTGCGGGTGGCCTGGCAGCTCTTACAGTTTTATTTGATTGGTCTTACTGGGTTATTGGAGCGGTCGTGTTATTTGCTGCTGTTTATAGCTATTTATTTATTATTTTTCTGCCGACACTGCGCTGGAAACGCTGGCGTTATGAGGTCAGGGAGCAGGAAATCGAACTTAAATATGGGGTTTTTATAATAAAAAGGACGCTTATCCCAATGATCAGGGTGCAGCATGTTGATACCCAGCAAGGACCATTATTAAGGAAATATCATTTATCGACAGTGACAGTTTCGACAGCGGCGACTGTCCACGAAATTCCTGCGCTTGATATGGAGGAAGCTGAAGCTTTGCGTACTTCTATTTCAAGGCTTGCAAGGGTGGCGGACGAAGATGTCTGATCCAAAAAGGCTGCACCCGATTGCTGCGGTGGCCAACGGTCTGCGCCAGTTGAAGGAAATGCTGATTCCGTTTGTGATTTTCGTCTTATTTGGCAGCAGAGGTACAAATTGGGATCTTTTTTATCTATTAGGATCAATCGGGGCAGTCGTGCTGATTTTTGTCTTCGGTGTTTTGTCCTGGTATCGGTTTACATATCGGATTGAACAAAGCGAGTTAAGGATTGAATATGGATTGATCGTCCGGAAGAAGCGGTTCATTCCATTCGAAAGAATACAGAGTCTTGATTTATCGGAAGGGATTCTACAGCGGCTGTTTGGCCTTGTGAAGGTAAAAGTGGAAACGGCCGGATCTGGCGGAATGGGACTCCAGGACGGGGAAGCAGTCCTGACGGCGGTCACCAAGGAGGACGCAAAGGCAATACACGACTATTTAGTATCCATTAAGAAGAATGGTGCAATCGACCATGAAGAACAGGCTGAAGCCCGAGAGGAAATATTATATAAAATTTCTGCACAGGAACTGCTGCTTCTCTCATCAACTTCTGGGGGAGTAGGTGTAGTCATTTCCGCTGTATTGGCTTTTATTTTTCAATTTGAAGAATTTATCCCATATGAACAGATCTTTGATGGTGTGGAGAATTTTGTGCAGAGTGGCATCATCTTCATTAGCTTTGCCGTTTTTCTGGGGTTTCTGCTGGCATGGCTGATTGCCCTTTTAGGTACGATGCTNNGGGAATTTCACTGTGCGAAAAGTGGACAATGACCTGGTGATCACGAGGGGCTTGCTTGAAAAGCGACAGTTTACGATTCCGATGAACCGGATTCAGGCAGTCCGAATAAGTGAAAACTTAGTCAGGCAGCCACTAGGCTTCGCCTCGGCTTATGTAGAGAGTGCCGGAGGATCTATTCTTGATCAAGACAGCTCGAAGGTAATCATCCTTCCAATAGTTAAAAAGAGCCGTATACCGGAGCTCCTGGAACCTCATCTGACAGAGTACGGTTTCAAGCCTGCAATGTATCCTGCTCCCCGGCGTGCCTTTAGGAGATATTTAATTAAAGGCTGGGTGATTGTGCTTCCTGTAATCGTAGCATCGATCTGGCTGCTACGTCCGTGGGGATACACAGCTCTTATTCTGCTTCTGGTGTCAGCGTTATGGTCATATATGAATTATAAGGATGCGGCGTGGAGTATTGATGATGGAATGTTGACATTCCGTTTCCGTAAAATTGTAAAGAACACTGTTTTTATGAAGAAAAATAAAGTTCAGTCTTTTAGTGTGAAAGAAAGTTTTTTTCAGCGGAAAAACAAGCTGGCAACAGTTGAGGCAATAGTGAAATCAGGGCAAAGCGGTTCTGGAGGAAGAGTGATCGACCTCGAGAAAAAGGATGCTGAAGCCATCTACCATTGGTATTCACATGAAAGTTTGGAGGAAAAGTAAAAAGCGCCCTTGAGGCGCTTTTTATCTTTTGGCTATTGTGGATTTGGCTGTTTTTAAACTTTTTCCTAGCTTATCCGTGCCTATTTTCTATATAATCCAGCCCCTATCAGGAAGCCGGCAATGAAACCGAAAATATGTGCTGTTATGTTAATGTTTGATTGGAGAAATGTCATGATTAGCCCAATTACGGCAATAGTCATGATTGTTTGTGAATTTTCTTTCGACATCATCGCCTTTTGAAAGACGACGATGGCAATATAGAAACCGAATAATCCAAAGATTGCTCCGCTAGAGCCTACGTGGGTATATGTCAAAGGCTCAAGTGCTAGTGTGGCAATGTTTGCTGCGATGCCTGTTGTTAAATATATGAGGGTGAATTTTGTCTTCCCTAATAATTGCTCCAATGCCGGTCCAAATAAGACGAGTGAGAAGCTGTTGAACAGCAGGTGTGCGAATCCGGCATGCATGAAGATCGGTGTTACAAGCCTCCAGTATTCGCCTTCTGCAATGAATAGATTCACACCAGAGAGCAATTCAAACAGGAATCTGTTTGGGAAGACTGGCAACGATGTTGCTATATATAATAAGATATGGAGTAGGATAATCAAAGAAATAACCGGATACAATCGGGTAAAATCACGAAAGCTTTCTGTTCTGGTAAACATAGATAACCTCCTGGGTACTTATACTTAAAGGATAGCCTGAAATTACAGTAGTTGTACATTATTTTGTATGCATCACTAATCTTTTTTAGAAGGAAGTTGAAAAAATGATTGTGGGAACTGGAATCGACATTGTTGAAATCGGCAGAATCCGAAAACTGGTGGCATCCCAGCCGCGATTCCCG
>DMSR01000234.1:2692-8139 GCA_003457145.1 Bacillus sp. (in: firmicutes) | reverse complement strand
TACTATTGCCGATTTCCAGCGAAGAATGGGGTGAAACTATGGGGGGCGAAATTCCTATCGAACGAGTCATGGTAAAAATTAAGGCAATCTACTCATCACTGTCGGTTAAGGAAAAAACGGTAGCGGATTATATATTGAATAATCCAAAGGAAATCATCCACCTTTCAATCACGGAGTTCTCCGAGAATAGTTCCGTGGCCGAGGCTACAATCTTCCGCTTTTGTAAACGGCTTGGTTTCCGCGGCTACCAGGCATTTAAAATTGCACTCGCAAGCGAAGTTGTAGAGCCAATCCAAAACATCCATGAAGAAATTAAAGAAGAAGACAAAGTTCTTACACTTGCAAACAAAGTGTTTGCAGGTCACATCGAGGCTATAAAGGATACCTTGAATTTATTGGATGAAAAAGTACTGGAGGATATTGTTGAGGTTCTGAGCGCAGCAACAAGAATTGACTTTTACGGTTCAGGCGGTTCATCTGCCATAGCTCTTGATGGCTATCATAAATTTTTAAGAACGGGAATCAATTGCAATGCCCATAGTGATGGCCATCAGCAAATAATCTCCGCCGCTTTGCTAAGGCCAGGCCAGGCTGCAATCGGGATCTCTCACAGCGGAAGCAATAAAGATGTAATAGAAGCACTAAGAATTGCAAAAGCTAATGGTGCGGCTACAATTGCAATTACGAATCATTATAAATCGCCTTTGACGAAAGAGGCGGATTATGTTCTTTATACAACATCCCGGGAAACGTATTTTCGCTCTGAGGCACTGGCTTCAAGGCTTGTTCAGCTTAGCCTGATTGACGTTCTGCACGTTGCGGTTTCATTGAGAAAGCAGGAGGAAACACTGGGGAACCTGCAGAAAATCAGGGAAGCCATTTCTATAAAAAGATATTAGGTATTGGCAAAGCTCTCTTTGTTTATAAAAAGAGAGTTTTTATTTATGAAATTTTTTTTCATAAAATGTATATACTAATGAAAAAATATTTGATATAGTTTGGCTATACACAAAAAGGAGTGCATAAGCTTGAAAATTGGAATGGTTGGACTTGGAAAAATGGGATTTAACCTCGTTCTTAATTTAATGGAAAACGGCCATGAAGTTGTGGCGAATGACATTAATAAAGATGCAATGAATGAAATAGAAGGCAAAGGAGCTCAAACAGCTCCTGACTATAAAACAATGGTGGAAATGCTTCCGCAGCCGCGGGTGATCTGGCTGATGATTCCTGCCGGTGAATTAATCGATCAGGTAATTGATGGTTTTACGCCATATTTGGAGTCTGGGGATATTTTGATTGATGGAGGAAACTCCAATTATAAAGATACCGTCAGACGTGCAGACAAGCTGTCCGGGGCAGGCATCCACTTTATGGATGTTGGAACGAGCGGCGGAATGGAAGGCGCGCGCAACGGCGCATGTACGATGATCGGCGGCGACGCTGATGTATTCGCTCATATAGAGCCTGTTTTCAAAGACATTTCGATAGAAAAGGGCTACCTTTACACTGGAAAGGCCGGCAGCGGCCACTTCTTGAAAATGGTGCATAACGGCATTGAATACGGCATGATGCAGGCGATGGCCGAAGGATTTGAAATCCTTGAAAAGAGCCCGTTTGATTATGATTATAAAGAAGTTTCCAGAGTCTGGAATCACGGTTCGGTCATCCGGAGCTGGCTGATGGAATTGATGGAAAATGCATTTGAAAAGGAACCAAAACTCGACAGCATCAAAGGAGTCATGCATTCATCTGGTGAAGGAAAGTGGACGGTAGAAACTGCCCTCGACCTTCAAACAGCCGCTCCAGTTATCGCACTATCATTAATGATGAGATACCGCTCACTTGAAGAAGACACTTTTACAGGAAAAGTAGTTGCAGCGTTAAGAAATGAGTTTGGCGGCCATGCAATCGAAAGGAAAGAATAGGGATAACAATAGTGTTTGGACGGCCTCACGAGGATGTCCAAACACTATTGTAAAAATATTTTGCAAGATTATTTTAAAAAACTATTGAAAGGGCTTTCAGAATCACCTATACTAGGTTCATAAACCGATTTACTAAAACGGTTTACTAAATCGATTTAGCAGTAGGGGAGAAAGCGATGGAAAGAGTTACGATTGCCGATGTGGCAAAGGCTTCAGGGGTTTCCAAGAGCACTGTATCCCAATATTTAAATAAACGGTTTGAATACATGGGAGAAGAGACGAAGCTGAGGATTGAGACGGCTATCGAGAAGCTTGGTTACCAGCCGAATATAATCGCCAGAAGCTTAAAGCAAAAAAGAACCTCCACTATTGGAGTAATCGTAGCAAACATCCTGCACTCTTTTTCAACACAGGTAATCCGGGCAATTGAGGATACATGCAGGGAGAATGACTTTCACGTAATCGTCTGCAATGCCGATGACAATCCCGAGAAGGAAGAAAAGTACATTCAAATGCTGCTTGCTAAGCAAGTGGATGGGATGGTGATTTTTCCTACCGGAGGAAATCTCGATTTGTATCATTCAATGGTTAAGGTTAAATATCCAGTGGTATTCATGGACCGGATTATCGAAGGGGTCGGAATCGATGCTTTCTTGCTCGATAATGAAAACGCTACACTTCTGGCAGTCGAGCATCTGATTGATCGCGGCCACCGGCGAATTGGTATGGTGACTCCATCCATTGAGAGACCGATTACTCCAAGGATTGAAAGAATCAGAGGTTATAAGAAAGCGCTTGAGAAATACAGCCTTCCGCTCAATGATGGATATGTCAGGAGCATGAACATGGAGGAGCTGAAATTTGGCCTCGATGAGATGTTCTCTATGGCAGAACCGCCAACTGCGTTGATTGCTACCAATGACCTTTCGCTTTTTGAAGTCTTGAAGTTCGCCAAAGAAAGGAAGCTTGAAATCCCAGAAGACTTAGCAGTAGTAGGAATTGATAATGTGCCGTTTGCTTCTATATTTGAGCCATCATTGTCAGTTTTCACACAGCCTACATTCCAAATGGGAAATAGAGCAGCAGAAGTTCTTCTGCAGAAAATCGAAGACAGGGATCAGGTGGGTGAATCAAGAATACACCGGTTCCAGCCAACACTGCTGGCAGGAAAGCTGCCAATGAATTAGGAAGCTACTACTCTAGTAGAAATACTGGATTAGATAGAATGCCCCGGCAAAGTTCGGGGAGGAAGAAGCGGAAATGTAAGCGTGTTCTTCCAGGAAAATAAAAAGAAATAGGGGGAAACAAAATGTTCAAGAAGTTTTTATCAGTATTCATGGTTGTCGCTTTACTTACTTCAATCCTTGCTGCATGCGGCGGAGGAGAAACAGAAAAAGCATCAGGCGGCGAAGATAAGCCAGCTAAAGATGCAAGAGTCATCCGTGCAGGAATTGGTCTTAATGACAAGCACCCTCAGTATCTGGCACTTGTAAAATTCAAGGAAATCGTTGAAAAAGAAACGAATGGCGCAATTAAAGTTGAAACATACCACAGCAGCCAATTAGGTGATGACCGTGCGATGATGGAAGCACTTCAATTAGGAACTCAGCAAATGACAATTCCATCAACTGCTCCAATCGCAAACTTTGTTCCTGAATTCTCTGTTTATGACATTCCATTTATCTTCCCAAGTGAAGAAGTAGCTGACAAAGTATTACTTGAAAGCGATATTGCTAGAGAATTACTTGACAAGCTTCCTGCACAGGGAATGGTTGGACTTGCTTACTGGGAAAATGGATTCCGTGACCTTACAAACAACGAAGTTCCTGTTGCAACTGCAGCAGATTTCAAGAACTTGAAGATCCGTACAATGGAAAACCAATTGCACCTTGCAGCTTTCAAAGCATTAGGCGCTAACCCAACTCCAATGGCTTTCGCTGAAGTATTTACTGCTATGCAGCAAGGAACGATTGATGGCCAGGAAAATCCTATTGCAACAATCTACCTTCAAAAATTCAATGAAGTTCAAAAATATGTTTCTACAACTAACCATGTTTACAGCCCGTTCGTCGTATTGCTAAGCAAAATGTTCTGGGATGAGTCTTCTAAGGAAGAGCAAGAAATCATGGTCAAAGCAGCAGAAGAAGCTGGCGTTTATGAGCGTGAACTAGTTCGTAAGGCAAACGAAGAATATCTTGGTGAACTTGCAAAAGCTGGCATGGTCGTTACTGAAGTAACTCCAGAAGCTCGTGCGGAAATGAAATCGATTACAGATCCTGCAATTGAACAATTTGCAGACAAAATTGGTAAAGATACAATCGAGAAAGTTAAGAAAGCAGTAGAAGACGCACAATAAATTAACTTGAACCGATAATCATCACAATGGGGGCGGGAAGATTCATTTCCTGTCCCTGAAATTTCAAGAGCCCGCTAACAGGTTTCCAAAGTTTCAATGGTATGTAATTGTTCCTTTCAGGGGAGGAAAAGCAATGTCTCTATTAAAAAAGATCGACCGATATTTTGAGGAATCAATAATTGTTGTTTTATTTTCGACCATGGTTCTATTAACATTCACACAGGTGCTTTCACGATTTGTCTTGAACCTTTCGCTTGGCTGGTCAGAAGAAGTTTCGCGCTTCATTTTTGTCTGGGTAGTCTACCTTTCTGCTGCGATGGCAGCTAAACACAGACGTCATATTCGTGTAGAAATTATTGATACTTTATTTCCTAGGGCTGTTTCGAAATGGTTTGGCGTCCTTTCGGATTTATTATGGATTGCCTTCGCTCTATATGTAGCGTTTTACGGATTCGAGATGGTTACGATGGTATTTGGACATGGACAATTATCCCCTGCAGTACAGCTGCCAATGGGGTTTGTATATTCGATCATTCCTTTTGGTTTTGGCTTAATTGCTTTTCGAGTCCTCCAAGGTATTGTTGGTCGATTCCGTGGGGATGATGAACTTTCAGAAGAAGAAAAATTAAAGCGGGCAATAGAGGGGTGATCATATGTCAGCACCATTGGTATTAGGGGTAGTTTTAATTCTTTGCTTACTAATCGGAGTTCCAATCGCATTTTCAATCGGTATTGCAACAGTTTCGGCATTATTGGTCGGTGGCGTTCCTGCATCATTTATTGCTCAGCAATCCTTTACAGCAGTTGATTCATTTCCGCTTATGGCTGTACCGTTCTTCATTTTGGCCGGTGCGTTAATGGAAACAGGCGGGTTATCAAAACGGATAATCAATGTCGCCCAGGAAGCAATGGGTAATATTACTGGTGGATTTGCGATTGTTACGATTATGGCCAGTGCGATTTTTGCAGCCATTTCTGGATCAAGTCCTGCTACAGTTGCGGCGATCGGCTCAATCATGATTCCGGCAATGGTCAAGCGCGGATATAGTAAAGACTTTGCATCAGCAGTTGCGGGTTCTGGCGGCGGGTTGGGAATAGTCATTCCACCTTCAATCCCAATGATCATTTACGGTGTGGTTACGGGTGTATCCATTGGAGATATG
>DMSR01000234.1:0-2661 GCA_003457145.1 Bacillus sp. (in: firmicutes) | reverse complement strand
GCCTTCTGGGCGCTTTTGGCTCCAGTAATCATCCTTGGCGGTATCTACACTGGAATATTTACTCCTACTGAGTCTGCGGTAATTGCCGTAGTGTACGGATTGATTATTGGGTTATTCGTATATAAAGAATTGAAGTTTAAACACATTCCTAATATATTGATCAATTCGGCGATGATCACCGGTTCAGTTATGATTATTCTTGGCACTGCTACAGCCTTCGGTAAGCTGGTGACGATGTATCAGATTCCGAACATGTTGGCGGATATGATTTTAGGCATATCTGATAATAAGTATGTTGTCCTCTTATTAATCGTAGCATTAATTTTATTTATTGGTACTTTCATGGAGACTTTATCCATCATTATCATCCTGGCACCTTTATTCCTTCCGGTTCTTATTCAGCTTGGCGTGGATCCAATCCACTTCGGTATCCTGCTCGTTGTCGGTGCGGAAATTGGTATGATGACACCTCCGCTAGGCGTCAACTTGTTTGTTGCATCCGGTATTTCGGGATTGCCGATGGAAAAGGTAGCAAAAGCAATCATTCCTTTCGTGCTGATTTTGACATTAGGTTTGATTATCATGCTTTTCGTTCCTTGGATCTCACTAGTAATTCCAAACCTATTCTAACGAATAGGTTTTCTCTTTTAACATGACAACCTCGACTTAGCTTGGAGGAATGAAATTTGAAAAAATTAGATGTTGTGACATTTGGTGAAACGATGGTGTTATTTACACCTGAACAGTTTTTGCCACTCGAATATAATCATAAATTCATGAAGCAAATCGGCGGGGCAGAGTCGAATGTGGCAATCGGCCTGCAGCGGCTTGGACATTCGGTTGGCTGGTTCAGCAAACTTGGTGATGACCCATTCGGCCGCTATATCCATAAGTTTGTCCGTGGTGAAGGTGTTGATACTTCGCATTGTGTTTATACTGACGAAGCGCCTACAGGTCTTTTCTTTAAAGAAAAGAAGTCACCTACCAATATAAAAGTATATTACTATCGTAAAAACTCGGCTGCGAGTTTAATAGCAAAAGAAGATATTGATGAAAACTACATTGCTAACGCCAAAATTCTTCATGTTACCGGTATTACGCCTGCCCTGAGCGAATCAAGCCGGCAAGCTGTTTTCCACGCAATGGATTTAGCCCGGAAGCATAATGTCAAGATTGTATTTGATCCAAATATTCGTTTGAAGCTTTGGAGTGAAGAGGAAGCGAAGGGTGTACTGGCAGAAATGGCAGCAAAGGCGGATATTATTCTGCCTGGCCTTGATGAAGGTGAATTGATTACTGGAAAGAAAACGCCCCAGGCAATTGCCGAGGCCCTTTCAGCAGGTGAAGATAAGCAGGTAATCGTAAAGCTTGGCGAGAAGGGTGCTTATTACCATACAGCAAATGAGCAAGGTTATGTGGATGGCTTTAAAGTATCCCAAATCGTTGACCCAGTCGGCGCTGGAGATGGATTTGCAGCAGGAGTGATCAGCGGAATTTTGAGATATGAACCGATTACTGAAGCAGTACGACGGGGCAATGCGGTCGGTGCTATCGTTGTAGGAGTAAATGGGGATGTTGAAGGCCTTCCAACTAATGATGAGGTTGAACAATTGATCAGGGGCGACAAAGAAACCCAGGATGTAAAAAGATAAGGGGTGTCCATATGGAAAAACTAGAAAACATTAAAAGGCTGATAGATTCCGGCTTGGTAGCAGTCATTCGCAGGCCAGATCCGGATAAGATTGCTAACATTGCTGATGCACTCGTAACAGGCGGAGTCGGAGCACTTGAAATCACAGTGGATACTCCAGGAGTCTTCGGCATGATTGAGAAGCTGAAAAATGAATATGGCGGCCGTGTACTTGTCGGTGCAGGTACTGTGCTAGACGCTGAGACTGCCAAGAGAGCGATAGAAGCCGGTGCCGATTTTATTTTTTCTCCAATTGTTGATGAAGCAACAATTGAAATGACGATCCGTTATGGGAAGATATCAATTCCAGGAGTGATGACACCCACTGAAATCGTCAAAGCCTATCAGGCTGGTGCAGATATCCTGAAAATTTTCCCGGCCAGTTCATTGGGGCCAAATTACTTAAGAGAATTAAAGGGCCCGCTTGGACATATTCCAATGATGCCTACAGGGGGAGTCTCCCTTGATAATGTACAGGAGTTCATTAAAAATGGTGCGGTAGCGGTTGGAGTAGGCGGTACTCTTCTTAATAAAAAGGCAATCGAAGAAAATCGATTCGGTCTTTTGACAGACACTGCAAGCCAATTTGCCGAACGAATCAAAAAAGCACGTCAGGGGGAAAACTGAAAATGAAGATTACAAAAATGGAAACATTCCTTGTGCCGCCACGGTGGCTGTTTTTAAAAATTGAAACGGATGAAGGCATAACTGGCTGGGGCGAGCCGGTCGTTGAAGGCAGGGCCGCTACCGTTGAAGCAGCTGTCAAAGAATTGAGTGAATACTTAATCGGTAAAAACCCGCTAACAATCGAAGATCACTGGCAAGTGATGTATCGGGCAGGATTCTATCGCGGGGGCCCAATTTTAATGAGCGCCATTTCAGGTATTGATCAGGCGTTATGGGCTATTAAAGGTAAGTTCCATAATGCACCAGTGTACGAATTGCTTGGCGCCCCTGTACGTGATTCGATC
>DMSR01000057.1 GCA_003457145.1 Bacillus sp. (in: firmicutes) | reverse complement strand
CCCATCAGGTAGAAGTTATACAACAATTCGTCACCATGTCGGACAGCATGATTAAGAATTGCATAATTGAGGGAAACAGAATAATCAATAGATCTTCTGAAAGGCCAGGGACCCGGGGAAACGGGATAAGGAGTGCCGTTATTTGGGATCAAACGATCGGGAACCAAAGGAATCGAATAAGGGGACGGGCTGCCCACAATTTCGGTCAAAATGCCTATCATATTATGATAGTAAGGGGTTGTTCTCAATCCACCGTTCCACCAAGTGGAAAAAACAGAACCGTCTAATCGAGTATATCCCGGCTTATCTTCCACGTGCAATCTGTTGATCATGGCAGCACCCACCGCATCAAGACTGGTGATAATTAGTGGATCAAACACGTGGTTAAACGGATCCCTGTAAGGAGGCCCGGCAACAACAGTTCCGGCAGGTCCTGCCTGGTGATGATTATAAATGATTTGAGGAAGCCATTCTACATATTGTTGAAGTGAGATATTGGTGGATTCAGACATGTTGTTCATGTAAAAATCCCGGTTATTATCATGCCCGACATATTTTTGATAGAGAACCGGAATATTCTGCGCTCGTTTGCTCTTATCCTGATTTCTCATATACCAGTCAGACATGATTTCCATTCCATCGGGATTGACGTGCACCAACAGAATAATTACCTCGTCGAGGATTTTTAGCGTCTCTTCATCATTTCCTGAAGCAAGTCTATAAAGCGTTTCGATTAACTGTTGCGCACCGACCACTTCATTAGCATGAAGACCACCATCAATCCAAACTACAGGCTTACCCTCCTTAACAAGCGCTTTCGCTTCTGCCTCGGAGATTTCGGCACGTCCCCGTTTTCTTGAAATTTCTTTGTAGCGCTCGATTTGAGGAAAATTTTGCGGTGCAGTGATGATCAGCATAGGCTGAGACCTTCCAAATTCGGTTTTTCCGATTTCCACAAGCTTCACACGGTCACTCGCTTCATCGACTTTCTTGAAATAGGACTCTGTTTGGCTAAAATTGGCCAGCATGTATTCATCTCCGATATCAAATCCAAAGTGGGATTTGGGGGTGGGGACAACTTGGGAATGCACAAAAAAAGGCAGTGTCCCTAAAAAGAGAATTAGAATTAAATATTTTTTCATAAGGTCGGGGTTAATTCCAGCAAAGAGTAAAAATAAACCTTAAGCCGCTAATCGGGTAATGAAAAACAGCTTTCGAAGAAAATATTACAGGATCGGTACAGTCAGTAAAAAATCACTGCAAGAAATCTCCTCCGATTCAAAATTCGGGATCAACTTTTAAATAAATGTGAGTATGAAATGACTTGACTTTAGCCTGTCCGTCAAAAATCCTTACTTTTGCCATAGACACTTTTCCAACCCATTACCTCCAAAAAAATCCACCATGTCCGAGGTTAAAATATTTGCAGGCACCAGCAGTCTTCATTTGGCAGAACGAATCGCCAAAAATTATGGCAAAAAGATCGGCGACTTAACGATGTCAAAATTCAGTGACGGAGAGATGTCGCCGAGTTTCAATGAGTCGATCAGAGGTTGCACAGTATTTATCATTCAAAGCACCAACCCTCCGAGTGACAACATTTTGGAACTTTGCCTAATGATAGNNGACATCCGCAGGAGCTGACCGAATAATGGCTTGCGACCTACATGCTGGACAAATTCAGGGTTTTTTCGATATCCCCTTGGATCATTTAAATGGATCAGCTATTTTTGCACCCTATTTGAGCACGCTTAGGCTTCCGGATATGATTTTCGCAGCGCCTGATGTAGGAGGTGTGGCAAGTGCCAGATCTTTTGCAAAGCATTTTGAAGTAGAAATGGTCGTCTGTGATAAGCATAGAAAAAGGGCCAACGAGATCGCCTCAATGCAGGTAATCGGTGACGTAGAGGGAAAAGATGTAATTCTTGTAGATGATTTGGTCGATACAGCAGGCACACTTTGCAAGGCCGCACAAATAATCAAAGAGAAAGGAGCAACTTCGGTCAGAGCCATCGTAACACATGGTGTACTTTCGGGAAATGCTTATGAGAACATCGAAAATTCCGTATTGGAGGAGCTAGTCATCACAGACACGATCACCATGAAGCAGCATTCTTCTAAGATCCGGGTACTGACTGTTGCAGACTTGTTTGCAAAAGCAATTCATGCAGTGACCGGTAATACCTCCATCAGTTCTCTATTTATTTAAAAAACCAATTTAAAATACAAATACTTATGAAAACACTTGAGATTATAGGGTTTAAAAGAGCAAATCTCGACAGTGCCACTTTGAACGAAATCAGAGATTCAGGCAATGTTCCCTGCGTAGTTTATGGACCAGGTATTCCTGAACAAGTTCATTTTTACTCTCCAGCTATCCTTTTCCGTGATTTGATATACACGCCTGAAGTTCACTTGGTAGAATTGAATATCGAAGGTATGATCGTGAAAGCAGTATTGAAAGAAGCTCAATATCACCCGGTAAGTGAGGTTTTATTACACGCTGACTTCATGGCTTACACAGAAGAAAAAGCCATCAAATTCGAAATTCCTGTGAAAGTAACAGGTAGCTCACCAGGTATCGCTAAAGGTGGTAAACTGGAATTCAAGACAAGAAAATTAAAGGTAAAAGGATTGGCAAGTAACTTCCCTGACTTCATTACTGTTGATATTTCTGACTTGGATTTGGGAAAATCATTTAAAGTAAGTGAATTGAAAGCGCAAGGTTTTGAAATTCTTACTTCTCCAAATGTTTCTATCGTGACTGTTGGAATTCCAAGAGCACTTAGAG
>DMSR01000251.1 GCA_003457145.1 Bacillus sp. (in: firmicutes) | reverse complement strand
TTCACCATCAACGGGAACAATCCAGGCTACATCGTTCCCCTACCAGGTGGATTTCACCATCAACGGGAACAATCATGTTTGCTTTCGTATGACCTGTATTCTTCCTGCCCATCATCAACAAGAGCCAGACACGGGTTAGTGTCTGACTCTTGGTGTTTATACGAGGAAAATAGTCAAATCTCTATAATAACGGGCAGAATCATTGGCTTCCTTCTCGTCTGCTGGAATATATGCTGGCCGACTGACTTTTTAATGCCTTGTTTGATTACATTCCATTTGTGTACATTATCTTCTTGCAGGTCAGTCACAGTTTTTGTGACGATGCGGTTGATGTCTCTTATCAAGTCTTCTGAGTTTTTCACAAATACAAATCCGCGAGTAATGGTATCAGGTCCAGAAATGATTTTCCGCTCTGCTTTGCTTAACGTTAAAACAATCACCAACATACCATCCTCTGAAAGCTGTTTTCTGTCCCTTAGCACAATTTCCCCGACGTCGCCGACACTTACTCCGTCTACGTACGTATCTCCTGCAGGTATATTGCGAGTTTGGCGCGCGACTGAATTTTCAATGTCAACTACATCACCATTCTTAATAATAAACGTGTTTCCTTCTTCTACGCCCACCGATTCTGCAAGTAAGCGATGATGATGCAGCATTCGATACTCCCCATGGATCGGGATAAAATATTTCGGCTTCATCAAAGTAAGCATCAGCTTCAAATCTTCCTGATAGCCATGTCCGGAAACATGCATACCAGTTGTGCTCCCCGATCCGTAGATGACCTTAGCACCTAATTTATAAAGATTATCAATAATCCTTGATACATCTTTTTCATTGCCAGGAATCGGGGAAGCAGCCATGATGACAGTATCACCATGATAAATGGATGCATCACGGAAGTTCCCGGTTGAAAGACGGGAGAGTGCAGCCATTGGCTCTCCCTGGCTTCCCGTACAAAGAATCGCTACCTTCCCCGGATCTAGCTCATCAATGGCATTAGGCTCAATCAGCATACCTTCAGGAACATTTAAATAGCCTCGTTCCATCGCTACCGACACTACATTCACCATGCTTCGGCCAAGCAGCGCCAGCTTCCTGTCCGTCTTGATAGCTGCCTCGACAACCTGCTGGACACGATTGACATTGGAAGCAAACGTAGAGACAAAAATCTTCCCTTCTGCTTTCATGAAAGCCTCTTCCAGATGACTGGCGACCATACGCTCAGACGGAGTAAGTCCAGTCCGTTCTGCATTCGTACTTTCAGATAATAAAACTAAAACGCCTCTCGTGCCAATCTCGGCCATCTTATGAATTTCAGATTGTTCATCGTTTGCCGGAGTAAGGTCAAATTTAAAGTCTCCTGTATGTACTACATTTCCTTCAGGTGTATGGAAAACAACTCCCAGACAATCAGGTATACTATGGCTGACCTTGAAAAAGGATACTTTAATCTCTCCAAGCTCAAGTTGTGAATCCGATGTAATTGTCACCAATTCCGTATCTCTTAAAAGCCGGTGCTCTGTCAGCTTCAGCTCAATTAGGCCAAGCGTAAAATTTGTCGCATATACAGGGACATTCAATTTTTTAAAAAAGTAAGGAATTCCGCCAATGTGATCCTCATGTCCATGGGTAATAATCAAAGCACGGATCTTTTCTTTGTTTTCTTCAAGGTAAGTAAGATCAGGTATGATTAAATCGATACCCAACAAACTTTCATCAGGAAATTTCCCCCCGCAGTCGATCACGATGATATCATCCGCATACTGCACCACATACATATTTTTTCCTATTTCATTAATGCCGCCTAACGCAAAAATAGATAAACTCACTTTTATACCCTCCTAATCCCAGATAGATTTTGTTAGTGTTTCCAAATTAGTCATTATTATTTATCGATTACTAATAATTGGGATTGTCCAGACACTTTTTTTATATTTGATTTATACATTTGGCAGTCACCGTAAAATTCCTGTTCAGTTTTTAGTACGTTCATACAAAATGGTACCCGGAAACGTTCTCAGTGATACCATTTACAAACCCAACTTTACCAATGTGTCCTATTCATTTACTTTCACTAAAAGAAAAGGGTACACCCATTTATCGCGGATGTACCACTTCCTCTATTTTTCAACCCAAGTATACATATATTGTTCATCTTCGATTTCTTTGGCTTTTTTGACCGTTTTCAGCGGCTTGAATGTGTCAATCATGACAGCAAGCTCAAGTGTTTCTTTTTTACCGATGCTCGCTTCTGTTTTACCAGGGTGCGGGCCATGTGGGATTCCGCTGGGATGCAGGGTGATCGAACCTTCCTTGATCCCTTTTCGGCTCATAAAATTGCCCTCCACATAATACAGCAGCTCGTCGCTGTTGACATTGCTGTGATAATAAGGTGCCGGAATTGCTTCTGGATGATAATCGTAAAGTCGTGGGACGAAAGAGCAAATCACAAAATTATGGCCTTCAAATGTTTGGTGCACAGGCGGCGGCTGGTGGATTCGGCCTGTGATTGGCTCAAAGTCAGCGATATTGAATGCCCACGGATATAAATAACCGTCCCAGCCGACAACATCAAGCGGATGGTGGTTCAGGACGTGGCGGTGCAGATAACCGCGCGTTTTCGTAATGACTTCATATTCACCCTTATCTGCGAATGTTTCCAGTGTTTCCGGTCCACGGATGTCACGCTCGCAGAATGGACTGTGCTCGAGCAGCTGCCCGTATTCGTTGCGGTAACGTCTTGGCGTTGTAATCTGGCTGAATGATTCAACAATCAGCGCCTTTGTTGGCTCAGTGGAATCCGGTACGACCTTGTAAATCGTGCCGATTGGAATCACAATATAATCTCCAGGACGGTAAGTCAGCGTCCCGAACATCGTTTCAACCTGGCCTGAACCATAGTGAATGAACAGCATCTCATCACCGTCGCCGTTCCGGTAATGCTGCTTCATCGGCTCTGTGATTTTAGCAAAACCAATCAGCAGGTCATCGTTCCCGAGGATATAATCCCTTCCGCTGCNNCCCTGCTCCTCATATTCTGGAAAATAGCTTCCAATCAATTCACTTTTTACTACTTCAGTTGGCATATGGTGATGATAAAGAATGGACTGTGTTCCTGAGAAGCCTTTCGTTCCCATCACCTGCTCCCGGAATAGTGAACCATCTTCTTTTTTAAAAACGGTATGTCGTTTTGCCGGGATTTTGCCTAGCTGGCGATAAAACATGCAAACACCTTCTTTCTAATCTTCAATGATTTTATTCCTCAAGATTCCAAGCTCTGTAATCTCCAGTTCTACTTCATCCCCGGGCTCGAGCCAGCGATGTACACCGGTTCCAAGCTCCAGAATGCAGCCTGTACCCACCGTGCCTGATCCAATGACCTCACCAGGGTAGAGTGTTGTTCCCGCGGAAGCACGTTCAATCATTTCACCGAAGGAATAGTAGAGATCCTTCATGTTTCCCCTAGAAATTTCAACTCCATTCACCCTCGCAGCCATCTCAAGATCATATCCTTTACCAGCTTTACGGAATTCCAATTCATCCATGGTAATCAGATAGGGGCCAATGGAAGTGGCAAAGTCCTTTCCTTTTGCTGGTCCAAGACCTACCTTCATCTCCTGCCTTTGCAAGTCACGGGCACTCCAGTCATTCATGATAAAAAAACCAAAAATATGCTTGTCAGCATCCTCAGACTTAATATTTCTGCCTTCCTTACCAATGACGCAGGCGATTTCAAGCTCGAAATCAAGCCATTCACATGCTCTCGGTCTTGGGATTTCCTCCTCAGTTCCTTTGATTGCCAGGTGGTTCGTGAAATAAAATACCGGCATTTCGTACCATTCCGGGATCATTTCCAGGCCGCGGTTCTTGCGTGCCGTTTTCACATGCTGCTCGAATGCGTAGAAATCGCGGACACTTTTCGGATTTGGGAGCGGCGCTTTCAAAACGACTTCATCCATTGGATATGAACTGTTACTAGTTTCAATCAGACCTTTATTTCCTTCTATATATTCCATGTATCGTTCATGATTCTCGATAAACGAAAGCATATTATCGGGCAGCCAGCCATTTGAGGCGTCATGCATATCCACAGCCATATTCCTCGAATTAACCCAACCAGCACAGACGGAACCATCTTTCTTCATAAACGTAATAAATTTCATATCATCACCTATTTTCTTTGCAGCTCAAACGTTT
>DMSR01000338.1 GCA_003457145.1 Bacillus sp. (in: firmicutes) | reverse complement strand
CGAAGGCGAACCTAAATTACATGTAATTTAGGTTCGCCTTCGATCTTCTCCTGGGTTGGAAGGATAGCAAAACTAGTTGTATCTAACATATTCATACCTCCATGTACTCAAGCTTTTTTCTTTCCATTTATAAAAACAGCTTTTCCTTCTAAGTTAGCTTCATCAGGAAGATAAACATCAAATTCTTCTGTTGGTCCACTGACTGAAATCGTCCATCTATCCGATTCTTCTATGACATCAACACCCCATTGATTATTCAGGTGATCATTGATTCTTTCGGATAATCCATCCTTTAAATAAATCCTTAATAAAGGTCTGACATAACTGCTAGTATCATTGGAAACCCAAGAACCTAACTGAAGCGTTTGATCCACATTTGTTAAAATTATGGCCCCTTCTTTTACGTAAACAGGAATATGGTCAGGTAGTGAATCAATCAATTCATAGGCAGGACCAATAATTCTTTTTCCGTTCCAGAAATCAAACCAAGTTCCTTCAGGGAAATAAACTTTTCTTGAAGTTGCACCTTCTTCTGTTACAGGAGCAACCAATAAAGAAGAACCAAAGTAATATTGGTCGAATACCCCTTCACCTCGTTGATCTTCTGGGTTCTCCATAAATAAGGAGCGCATTAATGGAATACCTGTTTCACTAGTTTTTCTTGCTTCGTTCCAAATGTAAGGTAGCAAATTCATGCGGACATTGGCATAAAATCTATATCCCTCAATTGCAATTTTTTGATTGGTTCTCTCCGCAATATTCCATGGGGTGCGATCCTGATTAAATTCACCTTTGCTTTCAGCGTGATACTGCATGATTGGACAAAAGGCCGCCATAGCCGCAGATCTGACATACAATTCGGCCGTTGGAATATCACCATTGAATCCCGCTAAGTCCCAGCCCCAAAATGGAATTCCTGACATTCCAGAAGTGATACCTGCAGCTAAAGACCGCTTAAAAGCGTCAAAAGTCGATCTTTCATCCCCTGCCCAATGTGCCGGGAAGTTTTGAGCTCCCATATATCCGGCACGGCTAAAGGTCATTGCATCTCCGCTTTTAAAATCATTAGCGAATTGGTAGTACGCCTCTATATAATCATTTGGATACAAGTTACGCATTTCGTCGCCGGTTTTCTCATCAGCAAACAGTAATTCGTCTCCGAACACGAACTCCCCACCATCTGTTTTGAAACCATCCACTCCAATTTCAAGCAAATACTTCCGTTTGCTAAACCACCATTCTTTGGCTTCTTGATTTGAAAAGTCCATCAATAGACTTTCCTTAAACCAGCCTTCAGGCATCCTGTATGGAGATCCGTCTTTCTTTTTGACAACATATCCATTTTCCAGCATGTATTTTTCATCCACATCTTTTTGTGGATGCGTTTGCCTGTTCAAGTATTTTTTAATCGGAATCTGCCACAGAAGAACTTTCAACCCGTTATCATGCAGGTATTCAAACAATCCCTTCGGATCCGGCCATCGTCCCCATTCAGGAAACTCCATTTCGTTGTAGGAATGACTTTCTCCATTACCTTTCACATCATATTGGGCATCATTGAACATGTAATAAGTGGCTTCATCACTCCACTGTTCCAGGACTAGAACAGTCGCTGGTATCTGATATTCATTTGTTTTCTCAACTTCTGAACGGGTCAGACTGTCCCTGTCCCAGTTATTGCTCGACATCCAAGGTCCAAAGGCCCAAACAGGTGGTAATACTGGTTTGCCAGTTTTCGAAGTAAAGGATTCAATCACTTCTTTTGGTGTTCCTAAGAATGTGGTAATAGAGGTGCTTTGTTCTTTTTCTGACATCCTTATCTTTATAGACATGGCATCCTTCAATGAGTGAGCGATGTCAAAATGGGTGTATCTGTTGGTATTAACCACCAAGCCATATCCCAGTGAACTGATGTAAAAAGGAACAGGCATATAAGTCCTTGTACCTTGGTCTCGATACTGGTTATAAACATAGCAATCAATGATATTCCCTCGCTGCTCAACAGCGTTATATCTCTCACCGAATCCATAAAAGCTTTCGTTCAACGGTGTATGGAAATTAAGCTTTAAATCCCTTATATGCTGATTCTTATCAGTCGTACATTCAATAAAGGAAAGGAAATCATGTGACTCTAACAGTGTTTTGTTGGCATCTCTTATGCAGATAAAAAAAGGATCTAACTTCAGTTCAACAGTAAATTCTTGGTTCATGGATTTTAGGGTGAGAGCTTCACATTCTTCCTGGAGGAATTCTTGATTAATATTAGAATCAATATTTATATAAAACTGGTCTTCATTGAATCCGAAATTGACCTGTAGTGAAAAATCATCTTCATCTTTCGCTAACAAGACTACTTCACTCTCACCCTTTTCAAATAAGCGGAATTCATTTAGTACCCGACGTTTTAGAGGTGTGATTGGAAATCGCTCTGATTGCACCTTAAGGCCCTCGCCTTTATAAGCGGAGAATTGATAACTGAATTCCTCTTCCTGGGTCAGGGGTTCGATAGTTCCAGTCCAAATGTAAACCTTTTTATCCTCAAGATATTTTCTGGTCAACTCTTTTGTTTTTACAGTTTCACCGCTAGCTGAGTTTAAAGTTAATAAAACCGAATCTACTTCGCCTTTAGGCCATACCTGGCATGCTACTGTTATAGGTTCTTCGGTAGTCGGATAATGAGGACTGCGCTCTGTAAGCTGCGGTTCATAAATGTTATGATTGCCATAGGGTGTATGTACTATTTTGTACTCTTCTATTGAATCAACCTTATAGTGGTCTATCATTTCAATAATCACTTTTCCAAGCTCGGATTCCTCTGTCGACTCTTTTCCAATTAACCTTTTTGCCAAATTTAAATAGGTATTTGCTTTTTCATAGTTGCCCTTTTCCAAAAAATATAATGACAATAGCGCGGTTGCTGAAGAGGATACTTTCTTACCTTCAATCGTTTTTAGTGCCCCTGTATTATTCACTAACTGCCTTTCGATTTGACCAACTGCTTCGACCACAATTAAGTCCTCCGGAGAAAACAATCCATATGGCATAACTGCAGTAAGCATATCCAAAGAAATTTGCCGTTCATTCACTGCATTAAGCAACATACCCCCAGAAAGTAGAGAGTCAAAGACAAAATCTCTGATTTCTGTGATTGTTTTTTGGAGTTCATATTGCTGGAGATTATTTTTGGATTGAGTTAATGCCGCATATACCATTGCAATATTCGAAGCATGAATATCCACTTTGCCGTCTTCCCAGATACGGTCAAAAGGTTTGCTCCAATTTTCCTGGAGAAAGGTTAAGTATGGTTGAAAATTAATCTCTTTCAAACTCTTACTATTATTTTCTTTTAAATGGTTCTGCACGCTCCATAGCCAGGTGGCAATAAGATATATACTGTCTTTACCGAGTTGAGGTTTATGGTTAAGAAGAATTTCTTCCGAGGATGGATAATCGTTATTCAACTGGAAAACATGAGCTTTAAGCAGCTTGCTATACATTATTTTTGGATCCATATGTCACTCTCCTTATGTTAGAAGAGAAGGATATGAAAGTATCTCCATATCCTTCTCCAGTTTCCATTACTTCAACTTCTCTAATTCTCCCTGCATGACTTCCAGTGCTTCCTCAGGACTCTTTTTGCCATTAACGACATTTTCTAATTCCTTAGTGATCAGGTCACTCATTTTACTCCAATCTTCAATTACAGGAGGTAAAACGAGTGTATCCATGGCTTCAAAAATAACTTCCCTGCTTTCAGGAGGGCTTTGTTCCAAGTAAGGCTTTAAGATTTCTTCATTGGTGATAGCCGGTAGTTCCCATGAACTTGCAATTCGAATTTCGGCCGCTTCATCACTAGCACTCATGAAGCGTGCAAATTTATAAGCAGCGTTTTCGGCATCTGAATCTTTTGAAACTGCTAATCCATTTGCAAAGAAATGGTGTGCCTTTTCTGTATTTCCCGCTTCAAGTGCAATATCCCATTTAAAAGGTACATCCTTAAAAGCCGAAAGCATCCAGATTCCAGTGTGCAGGATACCGATTTGACCATTTTTGAACAAGTCCTCAGGAGACTGACCAGATAAATCACCTACAGAAGGAGTTACTTTATATTTGTTCACTTTATCAACCATATACTGAAGTGCTTCTGCATTTTCAGGGCTATCAATTGTTACTTTTGATTTGTCTTCATTGAATACAGAACCGCCATTTTGAGCAATAACCTTATAGAATTCGTGGAACTGGATAGGTGAGTAAGTTCCCCAAACCTTTTCATCCTTGTTTGTGATCTTCTCGGCTGCTGCTAATTCATCTTCCCATGTCCAGTCAGCAGTTGGATAATCTAGGTTTGCTTTGTCAAACAAGTCTTTATTATAAAAAGTAACAACGTTTGAAAAGCTTTCTACCATTCCGTATTGCTTTCCTTCATATTGATATGCTTTATATGCTTCTTGATTTAGTTTAGATGGATCAAAGTCTTTATCTTCTTCAATGTATTTAGATAAATCCGCCAACGCTCCCTTTGAAGCATAACTAACGAAGTTTTCATAGTTAAGTTCAAATACATCCGGGGCTTTTCCGCCAGCAATCATTGTTTGCAGCTTGGTAAAATAATCATCATAAGCAGCTATCTCATAATCTACTTTCACATTAGGGTTCTGCTTTTCAAAAGCACTAATCATNNCAAAGTAATTGATTGTTACCTTTTCATCTTTGCTGTCTCCTGAGCTTTTTTCCGAATCAGAACATCCTGCCAATACAGTAAAAGTAAGCATAAATAGTAGAACAATAGCCGATATAAGCTTTTTCTGAGTCACACTAATTCCCCCTTATTATTCTTTCATTCCACTCATTGTCATTCCTTGAATGAAGTACTTTTGCGCAAACAGATAGACTGCAAGTATTGGCAGGACACTGATGACTACACCTGCCATCATCATGTTCCAATTCGTTTCCCACCTCCCTTGCAGAAGAGATAATCCTAGAGGCAAAGTAGCAAAACTTTTATCATTAATTACAATAAGTGGCCATAAGTAATTGTTCCAAGATTGCATAAATGAAAAGATACCTAAAGTCGCCAGTGTTGGTTTGGACAAAGGCATGATTACGCGCCAAAATATTGAAAAATGGTTTGCACCATCCATGAATGCAGCTTCTTCAAGTTCCTTCGGAATAGATAAAAATGCCTGCCTTAATAAAAAGGTTCCAAAAACGCTAAATAACCCAGGGACAATCAATGCTTGATATGTATCAAGCCAGCCAAAGTTTTTCATTAAGATAAACTGAGGAATCATCGTAACCTGTGCCGGAACCATCATTGTTGCCAGGTATAACAGGAAAAGCTTATCCCTGCCCCAAAATTGCATCCTGGCAAAAGCATAGGCTGCCATTGAACATAAAAGCAATTGCCCTAAAGTAGTTAGAATCGCTACAAGCAAGGAGTTTCCCAAAAAGTGAAGCATTGGGAATGCCTCAGTCACATCCTTATAGTTTTGAAAGGTTGCATTGTCTGGAATAAATTGAGGCGGAAAGACCATGGTTGCTCCCTGATTCTTTAATGAAGTAGAAATCATCCATAGAAACGGAAGCAGCATGGCGATTGCTCCCAAGATTAGAACAGTATAGAGCAACCCTTTTTTAAAT
>DMSR01000008.1 GCA_003457145.1 Bacillus sp. (in: firmicutes) | reverse complement strand
GTCTAACTTTTAGGGTTCAGCACACTGGCTGGGTCTTTTCATACTTATTCGGTTAAGGCCAAGAATTCCTCTACGTCATCCACGCAGGTACGAACGGCTTTTTCCCAAAAATCCTTTTTCGTTAAATCAACATTTAAATGTTTTTTTGCCAGCTCTTCAACTGGCATCGATGCAGTATCTTTCAGCAGGGAAATATATTTCTCTTCATATCCTCGCCCTTCCTCCTGAGCTACCGCATAAATGCCAAGTGAAAATAAATAACCGAAGGTATATGGGAAGTTATAGAACGGTACACCGGTAATATAGAAATGGAGTTTAGATGCCCAGAACAAAGGATGATACTCATCAAGTGCTCCTCCGTATGCTTCCACTTGAGCATCTTTCATCATTTCATTCAATCTTTCTGCGTTTACTACTCCTTGCCTTCGCTCTTCATAAAATCTTGTTTCAAATAAGAACCTGGCATGGATATTCATAAGNNGCAGACCGTTGAATTTTATCTTCTAAGAGGCTTAGCTTCTCTTCTTTCGTTTTCGAATTTTTGACTGATGCATCAGATACGATCATCTCTGCAAATGTGGATGCAGTTTCCGCTACGTTCATTGCATAATTCCTATTCAATAAATGAAGGTCTCTCATTGCATATGTATGGAACCCATGCCCAAGCTCATGTGCGAGTGTTGACACGTTTGAAGGTGTGCCAGAGTAGGTCATGAAGATGCGCGACTGGCTGCTTTCAGGGAAAAATGTATGAAAACCTCCCGGAGCTTTTCCAGTACGGTCCTCAGCTTCAATCCATTTATTTTTGAATGCCATTTCTGCAAAGCCAGCCATTTCCTTGCCAAACTTAGCAAAATTATCAATGATGAACTCAGCGCCTTCCTGATAAGACATTTTTGAGTCCGCACGGCCAATCGGGGCGTCAAGGTCAAACCAGCTTAGCTTTTCAAGTCCCAGGAGCTGTGCTTTTCGGTTGAGGAAACGGACAAATGGTTCCTTGTTATCAGATATAACTTCCCACATGGCATCAAGAGTTTCTTTTTGCATTCTGTTAATATCCAACGGCTCTTTTAATACATTATCCCAACCGCGAAGCTTATAACTATTCAACCTGAAGCCTGCAAGGTGGTTCAATGTCTTTGAATAGAAATCTTCCTTTTCTCCCCAAGCCTTCTCCCACTCTGTAAAAATTTCTTTCCGGACTTCCCGGTCAGCATCAGAAAGCTTATTGGCCGCCTGTCCAACTGACAATGTCCCAGTCTTAGAATGGATCTTAGTACTGCTGACAAGCAGGTCGTACATCTGTCCCCAAGCATGGTAACCATCTACACTTAGGGCATTTATGGTAGTTTCCTCTTTTTCTGACAGCTTTTCAGCAGCCCGTTCCCGGCGCTCCGTCAACACAAAACGCAATTCATTTAATAGACTGGTTGTAATAAGCTCTTCCCATGCTTCTGCAGTAAAGCCAGCCAGCTTTTGGTCAAATACAGTCAATGCTGTATTCAGGGATGCGCTCAATTCTGTTAAATCGGACCTTAACTGTCCGGCCTTTTTATCATTGGTATTTTGAGCTTGTAAGCAGCTCACGAATGCTCCAGCCTGCCGAAGCTTCCTTGCAGCAGCATCAAAAACCCCGACGAGACCAGCTAATACTGAGCCTTCATCCTCATTTTTGCCAGGCTGCCAGCTCTTAACGTCGTTTTGGAAGCCAGTTATCGTTTCGGCTGTTGCTTTAAGATGTAATTCAAAATCAGCCGATTGGCTGCCCCCTTCAAAAAACACATCCAAATCCCAAACTTCAGAGTATGTATTTACCATCCTTTAGTCCCCCTTTTTTTCTATTGTATAATTATAGTATAATTGTTAGAAAATTTCTATTTTTTAAAGAAAAGCGAAGTCCCAAGGTCAGCCCTTACCCTAATATACCAGAACCCTTCTGCTATATTTCACAAACTTCGCATCACTAAAGTGATATCATCCTTCTGGATCAAGGAGTTTCCTACATTCAAAAAGCATACGAATTCGATTAAACCAAGCAAAAATTTCTAGTCGTAAGGTGCCTTCTATAAAAATAAATCAATAGAAAAGGCTTACCCCTTTGTTAGGAATAAGCCTACCCTCGACTTAAGAGTAAAAATACCACCATCCGCCAAAGATCAGGATGATTACCAGCAGGATGATGAACAACGCAAACCATGCGCCACTTCCGCCATAGTATCCAGGATAGCCACCATATGGTCCTGGATATGGGGGAGGATAGTATCCGTAAGGCATACTTTCACACTCCTTTTCTATATCCTATTATTATCTTATGGGATTCTGTCCATTTGGTTTGGGCAGATTAAACAGTTATCTAAAGAAAAATGCACAGTTTTTTCAAACTTATAGTGTAATATTGAGTCAATACCATTTTAAGCAAGGGGTTTTCTAATATGGCAACGATTTTACTAGTAGATGATGAAACACGGATGCTCGACTTGCTGTCATTGTACCTGGCTCCACTTGGCTATAAATGCATTAAAAAAACGTCCGCTCTCGACGCGATCACTTACTTGGAAGAAAATGATGCGGACCTTATCCTGCTGGATGTCATGATGCCTGAGATGGACGGCTGGGATGCATGTAAAGAAATCCGCAAGCATTGGGATATACCGATCATCATGCTTACGGCGAGAAGTGAAAAGCTCGATGTTGTAAAAGGGTTAAAGATCGGGGCGGATGATTATATCACCAAGCCATTTGATGAAGGCGAACTTATTGCCAGAATAGAAGCAGTATTAAGGCGAAATTCCAGTTCAAGTTCCTTGCTCTCTTTTAATGGTTTAAGCCTGAATATGGATTCTTACGAATCTCAATTTAATGGAGCGGTCATCCCCCTCACTCCAAAGGAACTTTCACTGTTGAATCTTTTTTTACAGAACAGAAACAAGGTGTTTACTAGAGAACACCTGATTTCAACTATTTGGGGGTATGGTGTTGCCACCGAGGACAGGACGATTGATTCGCACGTAAGAAACTTAAGGGATAAACTCCGCAAGGCTGGTTTTGCCGCCGATAATTACCTAATCACCGTCTGGGGTGTAGGATATAAGTGGCTTGAAAAGGCAGAATGATTAAAGCTGTAAAATAGGTTTCATTCATATTCCCCTGGCTATAAAGAAATAATAGTGAAGTAAACATTTTAGGGAGGAAATGTATTGGAAACCTTATTTGAAAGACTTGGCGGGCAGGAAGCAATCAGTAAAGTAGTTGATGTTTTTTATGAAAAGGTTTTGGCGGATGATACAGTGAATCCGTTTTTCAAGGAAACTGACATGGATAAACAACGTCGACATCAGTCTCTCTTTATCAGTTGGGCTTTGGGTGGGCCAAATCAATATTCAGGCAGGAGCATGGAGATTGCCCATAAAGGCATGAACCTGAGTGACGAACACTTCCAGGCCATCGCCACACATCTAGCAGCAAGCCTGAGAGAATTCAATGTATCCGATCAAGATATAAATGAGGTATTAGAAAAGTTAAGTTCGATGAAGGAAGAAATACTGCACAAATAGAAAAGGAGAGGGGCACCTCTCCTTTTCTATTTGTTTAATTCCTTTGGCAGGTTCTGAAGGAATGAAATCATTAAGGTCATGCCTTCCCTTGTTTCCTTATGTGTTACTGCCTTCATAAGCTGCATGGAAGACAGAGGCTCTTTTCCCTTTGTGCCCTCCTGAGCATTATGGAATGCAGTAAGCATGCCTTCCACTAAATCTATGGCACCAAGCTGAACAAACGAATCTGCTAGTTCGACACCTTTAATTGCTTTTTCAGCCATATCTGTAACCATTGGCCCAGTCATGGCTCCCTTCATACTTGCAGCCATGTCAGCAAGCTGTATCAATGACTTCAGCACTCCAGTTTCTTCCATTCTTTTTACTTCCATTAATGTACGCTCAAGACTTTCAGCCACTTCAGGCAAGGATTTCAAGAGGGCAAGTGTTTCCGGCTGAAGCAAATCATCAGCCATCTCAACCATCTTCACGCCCGTTTCAGCAATCGATGACACCATTTCTCCAGTGACTGCACTCATGGCTGCATCTGTAAAGCTTATGAGTTTATGCTGTTCAGTTTTTTGTGTTTGAGGTGTTTCCAAAGCCATCTCAACCACCCCTTCTATAAAATCCCTTTGGCATTTAGCCAATAAAGCTCGTTATACACAGCTTTGAACCAGTGTAACAAATCAGAAGTTGCCGCAGGCGACGGAGGGTTATTATAATCAAATGTAATCATGCTGGCATCTTCTAGGCTGTTCTCAAGGAAACATGCTACCTTTCCATTATAAACAGCAGTTTCCGGACGTCCGCTGACTCTGCTGACTATATTAGCAACAAGGGATTCAGATTGGTAATGTGCAGTTGAACCAGCCTTGCTTATCGGAAGGTTTGTTGCGTCACCAACTACATAAATATCATCCTGGCCCACCATCTTCAATGTCGTACGATTAGTAGGGATGAATCCAGATTCATCACCCAGACCAGAGTCCATTACAGCTTTTGCTCCTGTATGTGCTGGGATCGTAATGAGCATGTCGAATTCGTGTTCCTGGCCATCCATTGTGATTGCTACTTTGCGTTTTGGATCCACTTCTTCAAGGTTAAAGAATGTTTCATATTTAATATCTCTTTTTTCGAATTGCGGCAGTGCCCATTCTGCTACTGGCACTAAAGAATGGATTCTCCCAATTGGGTATGCATATTTTATCTCGATATCCTTCCTTCTGCCATTCTTGCGGAAATAATCGTCAAGCATTAATGCAAGCTCAAGTGGCGCTGCCGGGCATTTATGCGGAACATCGACCGTAATCAGGATTCTGCCTTTTTCCATTGCAGCCAGGTCATCACGTAAGCGCTCTGCTCCATCAAGCGTATAGAAGTTATGAGCCCCTTCCCTTAAGCCAGGAACGCTATCAAAGTCTAGGTGGGAGCCAGTAGCAACAACAAGGTAGTCATATGGGTATTGTTTTTTTCCAGACGCAACCATTTTCTTTTCCGGGTCAATTTTTTCTACATTATCATAAACCAGGTTAACATGTCTGTGGACAAGAGTATCCTGTTTTCTGATGAAATGCTCAGAAGGCTTTTCATTGAAAGCAATGAATAAGTAACCGGGCTGGTATATATGCTTGTCTGTATTTGCAATCAAGGAGATTTCTACTTCCCGTTTCTTAACTTCTTCTCCAAGCTGCCGTGCAAGCCTATTTGCAACCATTGTACCAGCACTGCCGCCCCCAAGAACGACGATTCTTTTTGTCATTTGATTTACACCTCTTTACTGGATTGTCGAAGGCTGTTTTCGTTTGGTTCGATGCAAAAGGCTTTTCAGTCAAATGCCTTTAAGTTAACGAAAAGAGCTCATTCTGGAACAGACTATTTCGCTTTTTTTACTGCGATTCTGAATTCATCGCCTTCACTTTTAGTGTACGCAATCTCGTGACCCATTTTATTAACCCATTCAGGAATATCAACGGCAGAACCTTTATCTGTAGAAATTACTTCAATTACATCCCCGACTTGAGCAGTTTTGATTCCCTTCACCAATTCCATTAACGGTCCTGGGCAATATGCTCCTCTTGCATCGATTGATTTATTTGCAACTACTTCACTCATGATTCATTCCTCCAATTAATTTTTTTGACACTGTCCAGTTATTTTTGTACTACAATTAGGAAAGATTTTTTATGCAGGAAGGGAAAAAGATCAAGGACTGCATGCCGTTTTCCTTTTTCCTCTCCAGCAGATTACATAGTTACTACTGTAGCTCCCTGAGTCATACCCAAGAATTTAGTCACACCGATCACTCCGTCAAACACATCAATCATATCCTCTTCTTTCCAATCCATGATATCCATTGCCAGTGCGCATCCATAGATATTAAGTTCTCCGTTTTCTTTTCCTTCCTTCAACAGGTCATCAAATAATGGAATTTTCTTTGCCAGCAATTCCTTGCCGATTGTCCCCGTGACAAAGTCAGTTTTCTCAAAGCTGTCTTTTCTAAAAGCCTTCAAAGCGTTCATTGTTACAAAAATATTTACTGTCATTCCAGTCATTGAAGCTACGGACCCTACAAGTGATCCAGCATGGAGCTTTTCAAGATCTTCCGATAATAAGATTACTGCTAAAGATGGTGCTTGCTGTTCCATAATAAAACTCCTCCTAAGGGATTGAATGATTTACCTTACACCGTCATTATACCTATACCCCTATATCTATGTCTGTTTCTTTTATGTGAACGTTTTTCATCTAAAAAGTGACAATACCTTATTTCGCCAAGTATTATCCTTGCTTTTTAGATCTGTTTTTGCTGCTGAATAAAAAAATTAAGATTACTAATATTGATTGTTGTTTTTCGACTAAATCATATATACCTCCTGATTTTTTTGGAATAAGCGTACAAAAGCGTAAAAATCCAGAAGCTGATTATTACTCTTGAGGGTAAAAGTAACAAAGTTTACGAAAACGAAGCAAGAAATTTTAAAATATTCGTTTGGACAGACACAATTGGTCCACTCTCCTCATAGGAATTTAGTATGGGCGAAAGCCTTATTAAACGGGGGTGGAAAACATGTCTGGGATTCTGACAGCGCTAGGCTATCTCGTTAAAGAAGTGATTCTTCTTGTTTCATATGTAAAGAATAATGCATTTCCTCAACCGTTATCTGCAGCTGAAGAAAGAAAGTATTTAAGGCTGATGGCAAATGGGGATCCACACGCAAGAAATATGTTGATCGAGCATAACTTAAGGCTCGTAGCCCATATCGTCAAGAAATTCGAAAATACTGGTGAGGATTCCGAGGATTTGATTTCCATTGGAACAATCGGGCTAATCAAGGCTATTGAAAGCTATTCAGAAGGCAAAGGGACGAAACTTGCAACATATGCTGCCCGTTGCATAGAAAATGAAATATTGATGCATCTAAGGGCCTTGAAAAAGACCAAGAAGGATGTTTATCTGCATGACCCAATCGGCCAGGACAAAGAAGGGAATGAAATTTCTTTGATTGATGTCCTGAAATCCGAGTCAGAGGATGTCATAGATACGATACAGCTAAACATGGAACTAGAAAAAGTGAAGGAATATATCGATGTACTCGATGGCCGTGAAAAAGAGGTTATCGTCGGAAGATTTGGACTTGATTTAAAGAAAGAAAAAACACAGCGGGAAATTGCAAAGGAACTTGGAATCTCAAGAAGTTATGTGTCAAGGATCGAAAAAAGAGCACTGATGAAAATGTTCCATGAGTTTTACAGGGCGGAGAAGGAAAAAAAGAAGAAAAAAGGGCTGTAAGTAGGAAAAGCGAAGAAAACCACCGAAACCGGACGATTTTGTCCGGTTTTTTTAAGCTGAGTTAGCTCAGGGGGAGCATAAAGAACCTTTAAGATTTAAACGCAGACCTTTCATAACTGTGTTTCTATTTGTGCTCTTTTAGAATCAATAAGAGTTGGACAAAGCACAGTTGCAAAAAGTTTACCAAGATAGCCCATTAAAAAGAGCATCAACCAGGAGGTCAATGCTCTTCCTCACTATTCAACGCTCACTTCCGCTGCAATAACTAAGCCAACCGCCCCGCAGGTCACTAAGGCCATAACGATCATGAACATGCTCTACACCCCTTATTTCTTCCATATTCACTCCAAATTTATCATATAAATACGGTGGTAAAAGGAAAAGGTTGTGAACATTTTGTTACAGCTATTTGAGCTCGAATGTTATTTTACTAATGAGGTCTTTTTCATTTCGTTTGCAACAAAGTACGAAAAGAGGCTAATTCACTTTATTCTTTTTCTTGAAAATCAGCGATAATAACAAGACATGCAATGACATAACGACTACCTCCCATAACAGTAGTTAGGTGGTATCCTTCTCCACCCATAAGCTAGCCAGTCTTCTTTGAATTAAATAAATCATTTTCGTTCCACCCTTCTTATTATTTTTTAGAATTGATTAAAACTGGCGTAGCATTGCCTGACGGCATTTGTTCTCTTCAAGCAGTTTGTTTACCATTTCTTCATGGCGTATCTCTTCTGCAGACATTTCACGCTTGCTGATTGTAATTGTAAAAAACAGTATATTTAGGGTCATTATTTACTCACCTCCTTAAAATTCCACAAAAAAATCCGCAGGGAAACACTCCCTGCGGTATAAATAGGCATTAAAAAGCCGCAGGGGCACGATTCTCCCTGCGGCATGGATGTATTAGTTCATTAAAGCAGCTTAAATAATCCTGGCCGATTCGGTCGAATGCGTATTAATATATGAAATTGTTGAGTTCTTAAGATATCTAGACTTAATCATTTCACTCGACCTCCTTCAGAATTATTTGCTTACATTGGTAAGTATATCCACTTACAGACTTTTTGTAAACCTTTTATCGCCTATTTTCTTAAAAAAGTATTCGTCAAAAAATGCAAAAAAAAAAACGCCCGAAAGGACGTTTTATTTTTTCATTAACATTTCCTGGCCTTCCTCTGATTCTATCAATCGATTCCGATATCTTTTCGCAATGGTAAAGAAAAGGAATGATCCAGCCAGGAACCCCAAAGAAGCACCTGTTGCAATATATATATCCGCCATCACTTTCGTTTCGGAGGGGATGATGATGCCCATATAAAAGAATACACCAACTGTTAAAAGGGTTGTGGCAAATTGTTTGTAATCAACCATTTTTTCATAGAGTTGCTTAGCATTCATAGTAATCACCTATTTTATTTGTCTTCAATATCACAACCCTACTTTAACATATTTAAAACCCTTTTCCTTATGTAATTAATGGAAAAAGAAAAACCCCTTTTGATAAGGGGCCCGATAAAAAAATGATGTTATGAGACATTCCAATTCTTAATCATTTCATTGACTATTTCGTATGAATTTTGGGAGGCAAGCTTTGTGAATTCCATGAAATTGACATCCGCTGAGCCATCCGCCTGGTCAGACATCGACCGGATAATGACAAATGGGATAGCATTCATGCTGCATACTTGACCTACTGCAGCACCTTCCATTTCAGTGCAGTAACCCTGTAACTCCTCATGGAGAAATTTTACCTTTTCACGGTCTGCTATGAATTGATCTCCTGATAAAATTCTCCCACTCATGATTTTTTTCCCCTGGACAGTCTCTTTACTGGCTGATATAGCAAGATCGACTAATTTTGAATCAGCCTTGAACACCGAAACTTCGCTGTATGGGATTTCGCCAAGCTTGAACCCCAATGCTGTTGCATCCATGTCATGCTGCAGACAATCAATCGATACAACGATATCCCCGATTTTCAGGTCGGGGTTCACTGCACCAGCAACACCAGTGAAAATTATATGAGAAGCTTCAAACTCATCTATCAATATTTGTGTGCAGACACTGGCATTGACCTTTCCCACCCCTGATTTGCACAAAACGATTTCGTAATCATTAAATGTTCCGATATAAAAAGATATACCCGCTTTTCTTTGCTGCTCATATTTATTCATTCCATCTAATATATGTTGAATTTCTTCATCCATCGCACCAATTATTGCAATCCTCATTCTATTTACCTCCAAAATTTCTTAGAACCTTTGTTATTATTTTTGATAAAAGCCTTTTGCGTATTGAATGTTGTTTCCATATTAAGCGCCTACAGTCATTGTTGACTTTAACTACTGCAGATTGAACAGGAAGTCAGCAGAGCTTTATTTAAAGCCATATTAAATATCTATACATATCAGGATAAAGTTCTTGATAGCCGATTTGCTTCAAAAAGGATTTTTTCTTCATCAATCGTTGTAAGCTGTCGATTGTCCATCACTTGTTTCCCTTGTACATATACATCCCTGACGTCTCTTCCTGAGCCTGAATACACAATGTGCGATACAGGATTATTCTTTGGATAGTAATAAGACTGATTTGTATCAATGACGATAAAATCCGCGTCCTTTCCAATTTCAAGGGATCCGATTTTATCTTCAAGCCAAACAGATGAGGCACCATTTATGGTTGCCATTTTCATTGCCTGCTCTGCAGGAACAGCTGTGGCGTCCTGAGCAATACCTTTGTGCAGAGTAGCCGCGATTTTTAGCTCTTCGAACAAATCAAGGTTATTATTCGATGCCGCACTGTCAGTGCCAAGGGAAACAGTAATCCCTTTTTCAAGCATTTTAATAACAGGAGCAACCCCGCTGCCAAGCTTTAGATTGCTGATGATATTGTGGGAGACTTTAACGCATTTAGCCGCCATTATGTCCATATCAGTATCATCAACATGCACGGCATGGGCAACCAGCGATGGTCGATCAAAAAAGCCCAAATTATTTAAGTGCGCAACAGGAGTTGCCCCGAATTCCTCAATATTCTTTCTGACCTCGTATCTCGTTTCAGACATATGTGTATGCAGCGGTACATTTAGATCCGCCGATTTATCTATGATTTGTGAAATATATTCTGGAGAACAAGTATATGGTGAATGCGGAGACAGCATTGTCGTTATCCGTCCATTCGCTCCATTATTCCAGTTTTTCGCGAACTCTGCTGCCTCTTGAAGTTTACTTTGACGCACTTCTTCCGGCCCAAAGCCGATAACACCCCTGCAAAGCACTCCCCTGATTCCAGCTGTTTCTACTGCTTTTGCTACTTCGTCCATATTATCGTACATGTCGACGAAAGTGGTAGTGCCTGTCCGAATCATCTCCATGATCGATAGATAGGCCCCCCACTTGGCGTGTTCGGTTGTATACTTAGCTTCCATCGGCCATATTTTGTCCTCCAGCCATGTTTGCAAGTGCAGGTCATCTGCATGACCTCTTAACAAAGACATAGGGGTGTGGCCATGCGTATTAACAAGTCCAGGCAGGATATAATTTCCTTTTAGGTCAGTTGTTTCTTCATAAGAGGAAACATCCTGAGGTCTTTGGCCAATGAAGACAATCTTCTCATCCTCCAAGCCTATTGCACCATTTACTATCACTTCATTAACTTGATTGCAGGTAATGATTGTCCCATTAAACAGTAACTTTCTTGCCATGTAAATCTCTCCTATGTATGATCGATGATATTTTTGCTGATTTATGTATTATGTACTAGAATGAGATGATTGCAATACAAAAAATGCCTGCCGTATAAATTTATCAAAAAAAGAATTAATATTATAGAGATTTTGCTATTTTATTTATGCAGACAATCGCTCAGAAGGTGGTATGTGGAACTGTCAATCCATACTCTGTTTTCCATTCCGTTCATTTCAACAATGGAGCAACAAATGCTTTTAATAGGTTTTCAAAATTTTTAGCATAAATTCATCGATAAGGAGCAAATATTATGGAATTTCATTTTGACTTAATTGAAGATAAGGTTGAATTTTTCGAAGCACTTGATTTAAAAACACTTGAAAAAAATATTAATCAACGCATCGAGATTAATAAAGCGATCATGCTATCTGTCCATCACGTCTCCCATCAGATGCATATGGATGAAAATGGACGCCTATTCTATTCCGCTGCCGTTCATTTCAAGACTAAATAAAAAAAGCGCAGGCGACGGTTCAACTCAGGCAAGTGCTAGAATGAAAGTTTACCTTTCATTACAAAGGAATAAAGGGGCTCTTGCTGCAGAGCCCCTGAAAATAACAAATTATTTTTTATCGTTTTGAATCAGCTCTTCAACTTTAACAGGCTTCCAACCCTGGCCTTCCACCCATTCTATTGCCACTCTGTAAGTCTGATCACTGCCTTTTTGAGAAATTGTCCCGAGAGCAGTATTGGGGGCACCATTATTCTCGTTCCACCAAACAGTCATATTATCTTTATCAATACCCGTAGCATAAGAGTATGCCAAGAGCATTTCCTGCCAATCAGCTGAATTTTTGTCAAAGACAGTTGTATGTTCACCAGCCTGAGTTGTTCCGACTGGCTGCCAATCAGGATGCTGTATAGTCTGTTTGACATTAGCATCACTGCCGCCTTCGGTTACAACAGGCTCACCAACTTCCTCGCTGTCTTTAGTTTCTTCATCTTCTGCATTTTCAGACTCAGAACCCTCAGACTCCGCATCTCCTTCTGATTGCCCATCGTTCTCTTCATCAGCTGACTTGCTATCATCCTGGTTAGTTGCTTTGGCATTGCCGTCACTTTTATCATTTTTACCGGCTTCGGCCTTTTCATTTTCTGACGCAACCTTGTTGTCGTCAGCTGCACCTTCATCATTTCCAAAAAAAATGTTCGCAGATACAATCACAATTAATAAAATAACGACAACAATCAAGCTATTTAAAATAAGGTTTGTTTTTCTGCGCTTTGCCCTTTTTCTGGTACGGGCACCCTCATTTAGATCATCATAATCATACTTCAAGATCTTTTCCCTCCCTTATAAGGTTGTCAACATTCTACCATGACTTGAGGCAAACTTGAAGAATTTTAATTTCACTGAAGCTTTCTTCTTAAATATTTTGGCCTCTCTGACAAGAAAAAATCGCTGCCCGGATTATGTGATATTAATTATTTACTGGATATTTGGCAGACTTTCAGGATCAATAAATACACAAGTTAATTCTCTTTTGTCAGACCATTTGGATGTTCAAATTCATAGATTGCTCGCACTGCGTCGGCAAACATTAGATTGACACCACCTTCGTCTTCTGGCACTCCAAGGTTTACTGCCACTAATGCATATTTAGGACTTTCGTAAGGGAAATAGCCTGCAAACCACTTATTATGCAGCTGTTTTTCCCCTTCATAAATGCCCGTCTCTGCAGTACCGGACTTGCCAGCGACTTGATATGGCAAGTCAATGAACCACCTTCCAGTCCCATGTTCATTTAAGACTACTTCGCGTAACAGCTTTTGAAGCTTCATAGCAGTAATTGATGAAATCCTATCTCCTTTTAGCTCTTGCTTTGGAAATTCAGTCATGTCCGTTCCATTTTGATATTGAATGGATAATACTGCCCTTACCATGTCTTTTTCCCCGCCTCTTGCAATGGTAGCCATCATGTTTGCAACGGAAAGCGGTGATACCCTTACTTCATGCTGACCAATGCCTGATAATGCAGAAAAGTTCCCGTCCTTCCTTGCATCATCTGACAGGAAGACCCTGCCTTCTTCTTCATCCTGAAGTTGCCTGAAGCCTTCAAGGTGGAATATATCCCCTGTCCAGCCAACTCCACCTGTCACTGACAGCATCTTAGCATACTTCTCTAGAATTAACGGATCTTTCTCCTGCAGTTCCCTTGCTATTTCCCCAAAAGTACGATTGCAGCTCCTTGCAAAACTGTCATTAAAATCAAGCATTCCATGGTCATACTTTACATCTGGTTCACCATTTATCTTTTTGCTGCAATCGAATAGACGCTGTGGGTCGTTATACCCTGTATCAATAGCAGCAGCGGCAACTACTGTCTTGAATACTGAACCTGGGATATGCTGCTTGACCATCATATTTTTTATTCCCTCTCCGCTGAAAGGATTTCCTTTATTGATTAAGGGCCGTGAAACCATAGATAATATACTATTCGTTTCGATATCAAGCAGTACGAGGCCACCTTTATTGATTTTATATTTGTCTGCGATATCTTCAAGAACATACTGAAGGTCTTTATCGATGGAAGTTTGCAAATTGATTGGATAAAAAGGGTTTGCCGGCTCTATATATTTCACATTTATACCAAACAACGGAGCCCCTTCACCGTCAACATGGTAAACAAGACGCGATTTCCCTTCCGCGACTAAAAACTCGTCGAAACTTTTTTCAAGCCCAGATAACCCAATAAGCGTTCTTGGCAGGAAATCCTTTTCACCATATCTTGATTCGAGCAATCCATCATTTTCACCGGTGATGCCAAGCAGCTGGGCTGCAGGTGTTTTTGCTAATGGATATTTACGCTCAACAGCAAATACACCTGGTAATTTCATTTCATTGATTGCTTCCATTTGTTTTTTGCTAAGGGTAACCGGATCAGGGTCACCGAAGGCAAAAGGTTCACTAGAATCTTCCACGGCATGCTCCAACGCGTACTTATTAACACCTATTGTCCTTGCAACCTCGTCAACCTGCCAGTTCATCTTTTTTAAAAAAGGGAATAGGACAAGTACAGGCGCTTTTTCATAGGATAATGGCTGACCAGTACGATCCAGGAAATTCCCTCTTCCATTATCCACGACCATTTCCTGGGACCTTTGCTGGACACTGGCTTCTATCAAATTAATCTCGTGCTTGGAAAATGATTCAGTATCTAGGAGCTGCAATTGAGCCAGCCTGAACAAAAGCAGTCCCATGCCAGCAATACATATACCAATCCAGCCAAGCAATCTTTTTTTTCGCATAAAAAACACCTCGTCAAAAGTTTTGACGAGGTTTGATGGTTTCAAACCAGAGCGGCTTGAATAAAATATAATTTTAGCTGATAGACGTGATGCGAACGCTCATTTCACCGCCAGGAGTCTGTATGGATACTTCATCTCCAACTTTACGTCCAATCAAGCTCTTAGCAATCGGAGACTCATTAGAGATTTTCCCTTCAAATGGATCTGCCTCTGCGCTTCCTACGATTGTATATGACTCTTCATCACCATCTGGAAGCTCAACAAAAGTTACTGTGCGGCCTAAGCTGACTGAATCTGTACTTAATTCGCTTTCTTCGATAATTTTTGCGTTTCGGATCATATTTTCAAGGGTCGTGATTCGACCTTCAACAAAAGCTTGTTCCTCTTTTGCAGAATCATACTCGGAGTTTTCCGATAAATCGCCAAAGCTGCGGGCGATTTTGATTCTCTCAACAACTTCCTTACGTTTAACAGATTTCAATTGTTCCAATTCTTGTTCCAGCTTTTCTTTTCCTGCCAATGTCATAGGAAAAACTTTGTCTGTAGCCAAGATCCTTCACTCCTTCTAGTCTTCACAATTCCCCAAAAAAAGATTGTGTAATATTATATTATGTATTAAAAAAAATATACAGGAGCGCGTCCTAAATTAAGGCCGCGCAGGTAAAATTCAGTCCTATTGGACCATAAAATATATTTGGACAAATAGAAGCACTTATTTTAAGTACTCCTATGTCCCAACATTATCTATGCTATTGTGTCACAAAAATGATTTTTGTTCAAGAATTGTTTGAATTTTTGTTACCATCAGGTCGATTGCTACATGATTATGTCCACCTTCAGGAATTATCACATCAGCATATCGCTTTGTTGGCTCAATGAACTGATTGTGCATAGGCCTGACAACATTGACGTACTGCTCAATGACAGAGTCCATCGAGCGCTTTCGCTCCTTGATGTCACGGAGCAATCTGCGGATAATCCTCAAATCAGCATCCGTATCGACATAAAGCTTCATATCCATTAAATTTCTCAGTCTTTCATCCTCGAGGATCAGGATTCCCTCAAGGATGATGACATCCTTCGGTTCAACAGGAATAATTTCACTGGACCTTGTATGGACTGTATAATCATAAACCGGTTTCTCGATTGGTTCATGACGAAGCAGTTTTTGCAGGTGATTTATTAAAAGGTCATTATCAAATGCCAGCGGATGATCGTAATTTGTTTTCAATCGCTCTTCCATTGGCAAATGGCTTTGATCCTTATAATAATAGTCCTGTTCTATCATCAGGATAGAATGGCCTTTAAAGCTTTCATAAATTGCTTTTGTTACACTTGTTTTACCTGAGCCTGAGCCCCCGGCTACACCTATGACAACTGGTTTGCGGTCCATGTACTATTTCTCCTTCCGCATCATATTGTTCATGTATACCGGTTTGGCCATCTTGAACTTAACAATTTGCAGAGGATGTCTTGCAACATCAAGCTCATTTCCATCTTCATCCCAAATCGTTTCGATTACTTGTGTGAAATTCTCAATTTCTGGTCCGAAGAATTCGACTTCATCACCAGGCTTGAAGTAATTCCTTTGCTGAAGAGTAACCATCTTGGTTTCTGCATCATAACCAAGTACCAATCCGGCAAAATCAAACGTTGTCTTCTTGCTATGGTTTCCAAACATTTGCTCTTTATACCCCGGAACCCCTTCAAAGAAGGCGGTTGCCGTTTCACGATTCGCACATTTGTCGAGTTCTTCGAGCCATTCCTGCTTGATGACGAAGTTCTCAGGATCTGCACAATATGCATCGATAACCTTCCGGTACACACTTACAACCGTCGCAATATAATGGATTGACTTCATGCGGCCTTCAATTTTAAGACTGTCAATGCCTAGCTCAATCATACGAGGGATCGATTCAATTAACTTGAGATCCTTTGGACTCATCGCAAATGGTGCGTCCCCTTCTGAAAACAACGCATTTTCTTGATTTCCATCTTCCGTGTACAGATCATAATCCCAGCGGCAAGACTGGCAGCAGCCTCCTCGATTGGAGTCGCGTGCGGTCATGTGATTACTCAAAGTGCATCGTCCAGAGTAGGCGATACACATTGCTCCGTGGATGAAAGTTTCAATTTCGATATCGACCTTTTCTTTCATTTCACGAATTTCTTCTGCGCTTGTCTCACGTGCAAGGACAACGCGTTCCAACCCTTCTTCCTTCCAGAATTGTACTGCTTTCCAGTTCGAAAGGGATTGCTGCGTACTTAGATGCACTTCAATTTCTGGGGCAACCTTGCGGCAAGTTTCAATAATCAATGGATCAGCCACAATAATTCCCGCTACGCCCGCTTCCTTTAACCCAATGAGATAATCTTCAAGGCCATCAATGTTCTCATTATGGGCAAAGATATTGGTGGTCACATAAATTCTAGCGCCGTATTTTTTTGCAAACTCAACGCCCTCTTTCATCTCTTCAAACGTAAAATTATCGGCGTTCGAACGCAAACCATATTCCTGGCCGCCAATAAACACGGCATCTGCACCGTATTGTACTGCAATCTTCAATTTCTCAAGATTTCCCGCTGGCGCTAGCAGTTCCGGTTTTTTCACAATAACACGTTTCCCATCGACAATTTGTGAAATGCTGTCTGTCACTGCTGTCATGTCGTTACCTCCTTTTATTGTCCATCTATTTTAATGGGTGCTTTCACATTGATTGTTGCTTTTCGTACCATCTTTGCATCCGCATTCTTATAGGAATCGGGGATTATTTTCGAGGAGCTTCTGAACTGTGAATGCATTAAAGCCGTAAAAATCCAGATGCTGATTACTTTGGATTGAACAAGCAACAAAGTTTTAGGAAAAGGGCCTTTTTATAAACGCATTCGGTTCAAATAAGCTTCTTTACTTTCCTTTATAAAAGGGCAATCTGCCGGAATAGGATTCTCTCGTAATTTAATCGCCAGTTTATTTAATAAAACTGTCAGATTTGTCTCCTCAGCTTCACTTAGGGTGAATTGCAGTCCGTAATGCCAGAAGTCATTGGCCTCTTGCTTCCAGACGATATGTCCTTGGAGAAATATTTGTTCATTGAGAATAGTTGTTTCAAATTCGATCAGGATCTCTGGATTCACCGGAAGATTGATGTGGGTAAAAAACTTAAGGCCGCCCATTCCCATATCCTCAACCAAAACCTCTGTTTTGCCTAATTTTACTTGCTTTCCTTTTACATTGATAATTGTCATCTTTGCGCTTAAAGGGAAAGTGAATTCCACCCGGAATACCCGGCGCCTTTCCACTGAAGGTTTTCTAGCCTCTCCCTTACCGGCCCTCAGGAGCGGATGAAGCAGCATATTCTCAAATTCTTTTACTGGTACAGGTTTACTAAATAAGTAACCTTGTATTTGGTCACATTCCAGCTGACGCAAAAAGGCCAATTGTTCCTCTGTTTCAACCCCCTCCGCCACGACATTCATGTTCAGCCCATGGGAAAGATAAATAATTGATTTAATGATGGGATCATTACTGTCAAATGCATCTTTTATAAATCCTCTGTCAATTTTAACAGTATCAACCTTGAACTTTTTTAAATACAGCAGTGACGAGTAGCCAGTTCCGAAGTCGTCTAACGACAGCTTTATACCTGCTTCTTTTAATTTCTCAATTGAGGACAGGAATGCTTCTTCATTACTGATAATCGCACTTTCGACAATTTCAAGCTCAAGTAATTTCGGATCTATGTCCAGTTCCTTGACAATCCCCAAAAACATTTCCAGCCAGTCGTTTTTCAAGAACCGTTTTGGAGAAATATTGACGGATACAGGCACCAGGGGGAGGTTCATTTTCTCCCATTCTTTTATTTGTTCACATACGGCACGGAACGACCAGTCCGTAATCCTGAAGATCAAATTTGTCTGTTCAGCCAATGAGATAAATTCATTCGGTGAAACGAGTCCCCATTTAGGATGCTCCCAGCGAATAAGCGCTTCTGCTCCAATCATTTTACCTGACTTCGCGTCCACCTTTGGCTGATAATGCATCACAAATTCATTGTTGTTAATCGCCTTTCTTAAATCACGATCAAGCGTGTATAACTTATAAGATTCTATGTTCATAGATGAGTTATAGATCTGATAGTTATTCTTTCCCATTTCCTTTGCACGGAAAAGGGCAGTATCCGCCCTTTTCAGCAAGGTTTGTGCATCGTCGCCGTCATTTGGGTAAGTGGCAATTCCTATGCTTGCAGTAATGTAGATTTCATAATCATTAATAAAATAAGGTTCTTCAATTTTATTAATCATTTCCTTTGCGGCCATAACAGGTTGTTCGATATCTTTCATATTCCGGATCAGCGCTGTAAATTCATCGCCTCCCATTCGTGCCAGGAAATCATGCGAAGACAGGCAATCCCTAAACCTTGATGCAATTTCAATTAGTAATTTATCCCCGATCAGATGGCCTAATGTATCATTTATTCGTTTAAATCCATCCATATCTATATAGATAAGAGCGAACTCCGTATGATAAAGCAGTGCTTTTTCAATCAAAGAATCTAATTCAAGCTCGAACATACGTCTGTTTGGCAGGTCCGTTAGGTAATCGTGGTAAGCTAAGTAAGCCAATTGTTCTTCTGATTTCTTCTGTTCTGTAATATCTGTGATGATCCCATCCAAACGGACCAGGTTCCCTTTTCGATCAAATGTAGGGATAATTTCATCCTGTACCCATATGATTTCGCCATTTTTATGGACAATGCGGTATGGATACCTGGGAACCTTACCCCGCTTTAACTGTTCTTGTCTTACCTTGTATCCTTTAAGATCCTCTGGAAAAATCAGATTCTCCCAGAGGATCTTTCCCTCTTCGAACGCATGGGAGGGATAACCGCAAATGGATTCAATGCCCCTCGAGCAAAATAAAACCTTATTGGTCCTTGGGTCGGCAGACCAAATACCGGCATCGAGAATACTGGAAATCGTTTTTAGCTGCTCCTGATTTTCAGCCAGCTTTTCCTGGATCATTTCTTGCTCAGTGATATCCACTGTTATGCCAATTATCCTGACAACATTCAAGTTTTCATCTAGACTTACGCTTGCTTGCTGATTCATAATCCTTTCTTCTCCGTCAGGCCGGATGATGCGGTATTTCACATGGAAATTGTCTTTATTATTTATTGCTTCATTATATTTTTCCAAAAAATGATCCTGATCATCTGGGTGGATCAGACGAAAAAATGATTCATAGGAGGGTACTTCATCTCGTTCAATTCCAAAAATTCCGTACATGTGATCAGACCAAAAAGCTTCATCCTCAATGACGTCATAATCCCATGCCCCAATGCTGACAAGCTTCTCGGCATTATGAATACTCAATTCCATTTTGCTCAAAGTCTCACTTTTTTTCCTTAGCTCGGTGATATCCCGTACAATCCCCAATACCCCTTCCACGCTCTCTTGCGGCGAGGGTATTGGGATTAGAGCGACATTCACCTCCATTATATGACCATCTTTTTTTATAAAAACAGAATTAAAGATTTGCTTTTGTCCTTGTAACGCTTTTTGAAAACATTCAAGAGATTGTTGAATATTTTTTGGGGGTTTGACTTGTTTGAGAAACTGCCGGATGTTATCCGGGATTTTCCCAACCAGATCAGTAATTGCATGATTCATGGAAATGATTCGGCCTTCGTTATTAAAGATTATAATCGGATCTGGATAGGTATTGAATAATATATCAGCAGTTAGCGCCTCATAAGATAGAGGGTGTTCAAAGTCCCCAGGAGATTTTATATTACTTGGATTGTCCGCTTTTTTGAAGAAGTTTTGAAATTTAAACATTTAATTATCGATCTCTCCTTCGGTTCATACTTATTCAATTTTACTAATATTTAGTAAGCAGTAATATTGGTAATATATAGCATTATTCTCAGTGCTCTTTTATTCGATCAGATCCCTAATCCGGTAGGGATTTATGGTAAAAGGGGCTTGTTCCCTTTCCTGTTTCAAAAAAACTAAAACCTGGTGAACTTGCTGAAGCATAAATCCAAAAATCGACATCCATGCTCTCTTTTTCAATTAGTATAATTTCCCCTCCTAAAGCAAAACCTGTAAGGAAGGAAGATGAATGCAGCGGAGGGATTTGATGTTTTTTAAGAATAAAAAAGCTAGAACTCTTGACGGCGTGAATCTTAAAAAGGAGAAGAAAAGTGAAAAGGAAGGGGATTTG
>DMSR01000176.1 GCA_003457145.1 Bacillus sp. (in: firmicutes) | reverse complement strand
GTTCGGACAGCTTTTCGCGGTTTCCCTTGAATCCTGTCCGAAGTCGCCACGGGTTCAGACATCACTCCCACTGGATCTCGTCCTAGGTCATCTTTGTTTCCAAAGGCTTACTAATTTTTTGTATTTCCATTTCGACATAATCCATGATTCGTGTTTCACCTGCATTTGTGTCAGCCTTACATCTGGGTACAAAAAAAACCGGACATGATGTCCGGTTTCCGACTTTGAAATTTACTTCTTAGCCATATCTGACTGGTCGATCCACTCTTGAAGCTTATCCTTTAAAGTGTTGAAGCCTTGTGCAGAATCATCCTGGTGCTGGACTACAGCAGCTGGGCGCTTGCTGCGCGGCTTTTTAGGGCGTTGAACCTGCTCAGGTGCTTCTTCAGTAGCACGGATTGATAAACCAATTTTTCCAGCAGCTTCATCAATTGACAAAACTTTCACTTTCACTTCATCGCCAACAGTCAGATGTTCGTTAATATCTTTTACAAAACCATGTGTTAGTTCTGAAATATGGACCAGACCTTGTGTATTTTCATCTAAAGCGACGAAAGCGCCATATGGTTGGATTCCTGTTACTTTACCTGTTAAAACACTGCCTACTTCAATTTTCTCTGACATCGAAACACTCCTAAATATTGTTTTATTTTATCTCATCAATACGCAATAAACAATTATATCATATTTAGTAGTTTTTATCAAAAGGAATAAAATATCCTTTTCAAGATGTTTAAATCATTCTTTCAAAAAAATACAGTTTGAAATCAGTAAGCAAAGAGAAAAAGCCCTTTTGATATTCCTTCTTTAACCCTAGGGTTTAAAAAGCGCTTTATTATCTTACAAAATGTTTTTTTGAATTTATTTCATAATTTTAGTAAAAAGATAAAATAGTGGATTCCAGCTAGAAATTGCTAGGCTTTTACCTTGAAAAATAGTAACATGGAGAAATAATTTTCAGTTTTATCAGAAAGGTCAAAGTGAAATTATACCATTTATCATTAGATTTTTAAAAAGGAGTTTTCTTAATGGACAAGCATGAACAATGGACATCGAAACTAGGATTCATCCTGGCTGCTGCGGGATCCGCAATCGGCCTTGGTGCAATCTGGAAGTTTCCTTATATGGCTGGAACTAACGGAGGGGGGATTTTCTTAATCTTCTTTTTGCTTATGACAATATTTATCGGAGCACCAATATTGTTAGCAGAATTTGTTATCGGCCGGAATACACAAAAGGACGCCGTCATGTCTTATAAGCATCTGGCCCCCAAAAGCGCCTGGCCGCTCCTGGGGTATGCAGGTGTCATCGTATCATTCATCATCCTCAGCTTTTACAGTGTCGTTGGAGGATGGATCCTTTCATATCTAGCTCGGAGCTTCACTGGGTCTTTATCTGGCTTGACGCAGGCTGAATACGGCAGCACATTTGAAAACATCATTTCAAACCCTATTGAAGTTGTTGCAGTACAGTTCATCTTCATTCTTCTGACCATTTGGGTCGTACAGGGTGGAATCCAGCAGGGGATTGAAAAAGCAAGCAAGTATATGATGCCTGCCCTGTTCATTCTCTTTATTATTCTGGTGATCCGATCCCTAACACTTGAGGGAGCAATGGAGGGAGTAAAATTTTTCTTATTGCCTGATTGGTCTGCTGTCAGCGGGCAAACAATCCTGCTAGCCCTTGGCCAGTCCTTTTTCGCGCTAAGTGTCGGCATCTCAGTGATGGTTACCTATTCATCTTATCTGTCAAAAGGAGAAAGCCTTACTAAATCTGCATTTTCCGTTGTCGGCCTCAATATTCTTATTTCATTGCTTGCCGGCCTGGTTATTTTCCCAGCTGTATTTGCCCTTGGGTTTGAACCAGAAGCGGGGCCAGGACTTGTCTTCGTCGTCCTTCCAGCAGTTTTTGAACAACTGGCATTTGGCGGTTTATTTTTAACTATCTTTTTAGTCCTGCTTCTATTTGCTACCTTGACGTCTGCCTTTTCTATTTTGGAAATTATCGTTGCAGTCCTTGCAAAAGGTGACCGTGAAAAAAGAAAGAAATATTCCTGGGGTGCAGGAATGTTAATTTTTGCAGCAGGCATCCCAAGTGCACTTTCATTTGGAGTCTTATCTGAGGTCAAATTCTTTGGAAAGACATTTTTCGATCTGGCGGATTTCTTAACAAGCAATATTGGCCTGCCGCTTGGCGCATTTTTAATTTCCATTTTTGTCGGCCATGTTCTGCCTAGAAAACTGGTCAGGCAGGAGCTAGAAACAGGAGCAGGGCAAAATCCATTGCTGTTTAAGGTTTGGTATTTCTCGATCCGCTACATCGTCCCTATCGGTATCGGAATTGTGTTTTTGCAGTCAATCGGGATTCTGCAGTAAGGTCCGTTTAATAAAACCCCGGGAATTATAAGACTGACCAGACTCTATTTTGTTCTTATTATTGCCTTGCATTCTATTCGAAAGTATATTCTTAGGTACTATTGACGATAAAAGGAAAAAGGGAGCACCAAATATATAACTGAAAATGGTCATTACTTAGTTAACTAAACGTTCACAATACTGCCTCTTTTAAGAAAATGACTATGCTAAAATTGAAATAAGACTAAATATCCGGAGGTGAGGACCGATGACTTCGATTGGCCAGAAAATCAAGACCTGCCGTGAACGAAAAGGGGTTTCACAGGAAGAGCTTGCTTTTAAAATCAGGGTCGGCACGCAAACCATTGAACGATATGAAAATGGCGAGCAGATACCTAACCTGCAGACGATTCTAAAAATCTCTACTGCCTTAGATGTCCCGGCTTCTGAGTTGATGGAACAATTTAATCAGGAAACCCAATCTTAGATCAGACAATTAATATAGCTAAAGAAAAAAGTATAGATAAAAAGAACGCCACTGCAAAGAGTAAGCTAAACAAATAGATGCCTATTGAAATTATGTATAACCAGGAATAAGCGGGTTCTCCCGCTTATTTTTTTCAAAGGGATGTATATAATTCTTCCTAACTGGTTATCCTAATTCCATAAGGCTTTCTAGTATTCCCCCCCTTTTTATTGGACATCCGCATTCGGGTGTCCATTTTTTTTCGTTATTCGGACTGCTTTTTTTTTAAACTTTGATTAATAGTGTGTTAACTTCTATTTCCCGGGGAAAATAGATGACATACGTAACCAATTCACAGGGTCTTGACCTTTCACAAAAGCTGGTTTCGCCTTTATTGTTGCTTTTCGATCCACATTCTTTTGTCCGTATTCTTTAGGCACAGGGCTGCTTTGGAGGAGACATTAGAGCTGGGCAGCATTAAATATCGTAAAAACCCAGGTGCATTTTTTTACTGGCAGTAAAAGCAACAAAGTGTACGAAAGCCTTCGGAAAAAATGTCAGGAGTGAAAGCTGAAATGGAAGATGTTACTTTTGCCAGGAATAAAACGATAAAGGGAATTGACTTGTATTATGAACACTATGTGCATCCCACTTCAAAAGAAACTTTAGTATTGCTCCATGGGTTTCTCTCCTCTACGTTCAGCTTCAGGCATTTGATTCCGCTGTTAAAAGAGGACTTTAACGTTATATCCGTGGACCTTCCCCCATTTGGGAAAAGCGGAAAACTTCCCGGTTTCAAATATTCCTATCATAATCTTGCTACTACAGTTGTGGAGTTGATGCAATCCCTTGGCATCACCGAGTTTAATGTAGTTGGCCATTCAATGGGCGGGCAAATCGCCATGAATATCCTTCTGCATTACCCTGAAAATGCAAAGAAGGGAATATTGCTGTGCAGCTCGGGGTATTTAAAAAAGGCGCGGCTTCCCCTGCTTCTTTCAAGCTATATCCCTTATTTTCACTTATATGTGAAATTTCACCTTGCAAAATCAGGCGTTAAACAAAACTTGCAGAACGTTGTTTATGATCATTCAATGATCAATGATGAAATGTTGTACGGCTATTTAAGTCCCTTTTTAGAAGATGATATTTTCAAAGCTTTAACAATGATGATCAGGCATCGCGAAGGGGACTTATCATCGGAGGAACTCAAAAAAATCGAAGCCCCATGCCTGATGATTTGGGGTGAGCATGATAGGGTCGTTCCGCTTAGTGTCGGGAAAAAGCTGAAGAAGGACTTAAAAAACTCCGAGCTGATTGTTTTGAAGGAAACGGGGCATCTTGTACCAGAGGAAAAGCCGGGAGATGTGCATCGATTAGTCAACAGGTTCATTGATTCACAGAAAAAAGTTGAAGCAACTGCAAACGGCAGCCGCTGATGGCTGCCGTTTCCTTGAGGCTCTTACTTTTTTGCTTATCCAATGGAACATTCCATCTCTCCGTAAAGTATATACATACTATTACAGGGAGCAAACATCCTCGATCTTTATTGACAGCAGGGTGTCCGCTATCGATAGACATTCTTTGTATGGCAATAGCTCTTCAAAGGAAAATTCAAATACAGATTGGATTCTTTCTGCAATTTTGCCTGCATCATCCAAATCATGAACAGCCTGGAGGATATCCGCAATTTCAGGGTTAAATTCTCCTTCACCCATATTAAAGGGATCCCATTTATTCAAAACATCCATAAGCTTGTAGTTAAGTTCTTTCGATTCCAATTCAATCACCTGATATTTTTTACAAAGTATTTTATCATAAAGAAAGCAATAGTTAAATTTTCTGGAAAAGGCGGTGCGTACATAGTGAATAAAATTGATTTTGACAAAGTAGTTGACCGCAATGACTCTGCTTCTGTGAAATGGGATGCAACCGAAAATGTTTTCGGGACAGGTGATGTTCTGCCGATGTGGGTTGCGGATATGGATTTCCATCCCCCTGAAGCAGTCATCCAGGCGATTAAAGGCAGGATTGACCATGGGGTTTTCGGTTATACATTTGTCCCTTTTTCAGTGTCTGAAGCGATTATGGATTGGGTAAAGGAACGCCATGGATGGGAGATTGAAAAGCCATCGATTGTATATAGCGAGGGTGTTGTCCCTTCAATAAGTACAGCAATTCGTGCCTTTACGGAAAAGGGAGACAAAGTGCTTATCCACTCTCCTGTGTATACGCCATTTTTCGATATGGTCAGGAATAATGACAGAACACTCTTGACTTCAAGCCTTGTCTACCAAAACAACCGGTATGAGCTCGATTTCGAGGACTTTGAAATTAAATTGCAGGAGGGAGTTAAATCCTTCATTCTCTGCAACCCTCATAACCCTGGAGGTAGAGTGTGGACGAAAGATGAATTGGAAAAGCTCGGCGATTTATGCGTGAAGCACGACTGTATCATACTTTCCGATGAAATCCATTCAGACCTTGTATTCGCACCAAGTGTCCATACGCCAATGGCTTCAATTAAGGATGAGTTCAAGGATATTACCGTAACTTTTATCGCGCCAAGCAAGACATTCAACCTTGCAGGCTTTCAGGCGTCTGCTGCTGTGATCCCGAATAAAGAATTGAAAGTGAAATTCAAAAGAGTCCAGCAGCAACAAGGATTCTTCACCTTGAATACCTTTGCCATTGCCGGAATGGAAGCGGCCTATCGTGAAGGTGAAGAATGGCTCGAACAGCTGTTGGCCTATGTGAACGAAAATATGGAAGTCGCAATTGATTTCATGAAGGAAAATTTGCCCGCACTTAAGCCGATGAAATCCGATGCGACATACCTCTTGTGGATCGACTGCAGAGACCTTGGATTAACCGATGAAGAATTAAAAGATAAACTTCTCTATAAGGGGAAACTTGCCCTCGAACCAGGAACAAAGTATGGAGAAGGCGGAGAAGGCTTTGTAAGGATGAACCTAGCCTGTCCTCGGGAAACGTTGAACGAAGGACTCCAAAGACTGAAAAAAGCGTTCAGCTGATTTGACCAGGAGCTCGGCAATATTCAGCCGTTTCGTTATCAAAGCGCAAGTACATTGATCAGGCCCAAATCCATTTGGGATTTGGGCGCAAAAAAGCCAGACCTATTAATAAAAAGGTCTGGCGCTTTTATGCACTAATTTCAAGTGCATCATAATATGGCTGCAGTGAATAACTAATGATTGTATCCATAAATGGGATCAGCTGCTGCGGGATCAATTTTCTTGCATAGTCCCAGGCATTTTCCTCAATCCTCAGGGCAATGCCCTTCCTCGTAAACTCATTATTGCACATATCCATCTGATCAATTAATTCAGCAAGCTGGCTATCCTCGGCATGTCCAAGTTCATGGGCGAAGACGACTGCCAGATAATCTTCAAAATGTTCTAATGAGGAAAAAATCTGCAGGCACTGTGCCTTGATCTCTTCAATATATAAAGTAATGGTATGAGTCCCGAAATTGTATTTCCCGCCCGCAAACCGGTCTCCGGGAAAAAAGGACTCAAGCTGTACGTTAACACTGCTTCCCGATTGGATAAGTATTTTTCCGATGATATTCTCTATATGTAAGTTCTTCAATTTATACCCCTACTCAAATTTAGAATATAAATTATATTATAACGCCTTTCAGAAATAATGAAAACAGTGATTTTACCCCTTCTACAACTCCTTCAAACCTTTTTAAGGGATAAATTATTAAAGAAATAATCTTTTGTAGGATCATGAAAAAGCGATTGAGGCTTCCGACAAGGGTATTGGTAAAAAATATTTTCTTTGGTGAACTTTTAACCGAGCAGTAATAAAAAGAACAGCCTTAATTCAGCTGTTCTCCTTGTTGTCTTCCATATGTTTCATTATAGCCTGCTCATGTTCTTTCGCTTTTTTAGCTTCCTTCTTAGAGACCTTAATGATTAACCTCATTGTCAGAATCGCGGCACTCAAAAAAACCAAAGCAGAAATGACTGCCGGAATATATTCACTTTTATCTTCTGGAAAATATAAAAACAACGAGATGACAAACCATTGAACCATTATCATCTTCCTTTCTTTCACTAGGAAACATCCTATCAAACATTATAGCAGGGATAGGCTTTTGGTCCAACTGTCGGCATCCACTTATTTCAATACATTGATTTTTTCGATGACGACGTCCTTTTCAGGCTTGTCTCCTTCTCCAACAGGTGTTCCCGCAATTTTGTCGACTACATCCATTCCTTCAACTACCTGCCCGAAGACTGTATGCTTGAAATCCAAGAATGGGGTACCGCCAGCTTCATAAGCCTGCATTACCTTCTCCGGATAGCCTGCTTCCTCCAGTTGCTCCGGTAACCTGGGGTCCAGCTCTTTGTTCTGGACGATGAAAAATTGGCTTCCGTTCGTACCAGGGCCGGCATTTGCCATCGATAATGCCCCACGGATGTTAAAAAGCTCATCAGTAAATTCATCCTCGAATGGTGCGCCATAGATGCTCTCTCCACCCCTGCCGGTTCCTTCAGGGTCGCCTCCCTGAATCATGAACCCTTCGATGACACGGTGGAAAATAACGCCTTCATAGTATCCTTCTTCACTATGCTTGATAAAGTTCTCTACAGCCTTTGGCGCCTGCTCAGGGAAAAGCTTTATTTTAATGTTCCCCATATTAGTGACCATTTCAACAAGCCTTTCATTCTCCTGGACTTCTTTTGTCAGCTGAGGATAAACGGTATTTTCATCCGCTTCTTTTTGATCAGCTTGACCACCATCCTGCGCTTCTTCTGGCGCCTTCTCTGCCTCCTGCTTTTCTGTGGAAGTGCCACATCCAACAAGGACAAACATCATTCCTATTAAAACAGCTAGTAAATTCTTAGTCATTGTCTATATCCCTCCTATAATTACTTTAATAGATTCCAAAGAGTTTTGCACTTTGTTTTTTGCTGTAAATCTTGCATAATGAAAGAAAACCGCCTGGCTCCGAAACTAGCTGGAGCCAGAAAAACATTATCAAAGGTACATATTCGAAAGGAGAGAATATTATGGCTGAATTAAAAGCAGGAGACAAGGTAACCGCTATTTACAAGACAGGGAAATATATAGGGGAAATTACCGAACGGCGTCCACAGCACTATCTTGTCCGTGTTTTAGCTGTCCTAAAACACCCCATGCAGGGTGACCTTCATAATCCTAAGGATGCAGAGGTTGGTTTTTTCCACGAAAGGAAGGCTCTCTCTTACAGGGAACAGGCAAACATTCCTGAGAAGATGGTCAAGCCNNAAATATTGAATCGCTCGAGAAGGACTATTTCAAATAAACACCTTTGATACAAAGTCATTAAAATGCAAAAAGCCAGATTGTTTGTATCAATCTGGCTTTTTCATGCGAATTTATTCAACAGCTTGGAAAAGTCAACCATATCGCCAATCGTAGTTGGCTCAGGCCTGCGCAG